>JAAZBK010000484.1 GCA_012513855.1 Acidimicrobiales bacterium | reverse complement strand
TCGGCCTGCGCCTTCGCGCTCGCGAGCTTGGCGTCCCACGCCTCGTCGATCTCTTCGGGCCGCGGGTCGGCGTAGCGGTAGCGACCGAAGAACGTGAGGAACACGAGGCGGCTCATGTAGAACGCGGTGAGCAGCGCCGCGGCCAGGCCCACGACGTACAGCACGATGTTCTTGTCGTACGCGGCGGCGAGGACCTCGTCCTTCGACCAGAAGCCCGAGAACGGCGGGATGCCGGCGATCGCGAGCCAGCCGACGATGAACGTGCCGGCGGTGATCGGCATCCACTTGCGGAGGTTGCCGTAGTGGCGCATGTCTTGGTCGTCGTTCATCCCGTGGATGACCGAGCCCGAGCCGAGGAACAGCAGCGCCTTGAAGAACGCGTGGGTGACCATGTGGAAGATGGCCGCCACGTACGCACCCGAACCCACGGCCAGGAACATGTAGCCGAGCTGGCTGACCGTGGAGTAGGCCAGAACCTTCTTGATGTCGGTCTGGGCGACGGCGACGGTGGCGGCGAAGAGGGCGGTGGCGGCGCCGACCACGGCGATCATGGTGGGCACCCAGGTGGCCGCCTCGACGATCAGCGGGTTGACGCGGGTCATCACGTACACGCCGGCGGTGACCATGGTGGCGGCGTGGATGAGGGCTGACACGGGTGTGGGACCGGCCATGGCGTCGGGCAGCCAGACGAAGAGCGGCAGCTGAGCCGACTTGCCGCAGGCCCCCACGAACAGGGCGACGGCGATGGCCGTGGCCGTGGTGGTGGCCAGGCTGGGTGACGCCGCCACGATGCCCTGGTAGTCGAGCGTGCCGAGGGCCTGGAAGGTGAAGAACATCGCCACCAGGAAGCCGAAGTCGCCGATGCGGTTGGTGACGAACGCCTTCTTGCCGGCCGATGCGTTGGCCTCGCTCTCGTGCCAGAAGGAGATGAGGAAGTAGGAGCACGCACCCACGCCCTCCCAGCCGAGGAAGGTGACGAGCATGTTGCCGCCCAGCACCAGCATCAGCATGGAGAAGACGAACAGATTCAGGTAGACGAAGAACTTGGAGAAGCGCTCGTCGCCGTGCATGTAGCCGATGGCGTACAGGTGGATCAGCGTGGCGATGCCCGTGACGAAGAGGCACATCGTGATGGACAGCTGATCGGCCAGGAAGCCGAACTCCACGTTCAGCCCGCCCACCGGCAGCCACTCGAACAGGGTCTGGGTGAACGCCCTCTCGCCCTCGGGCTTGCCCACCATGTCGGCGAACACGGCCACCGTGGCGGCGAACGAGCCCGCGACGGCGCCGGTGGCGATCCACCCCGCGCCGGGCTCGCCGATGCGACGTCCGGCGAAGACCAGGAGCGCGAACCCGGCCAGGGGCAGGGCAGGTATGAGCCAGATCAGATCTTGCATGGCTCCATCAACCCTTCAGCAACGAGAGGTCGTCGGCCGTGGCGGACGGGCGACGACGGAAGATCGACACGATGATGGCCAGGCCCACCACCACCTCGGCGGCGGCGACCACGAGCACGAAGAAGACCGCCACCTGGCCACCCAGGTCGTCGAGCTCCCGGGCCAGGGCCACGAAGGTGAGGTTGACGGCGTTGAGCATCAGCTCCACGCACATGAACATCACGAGCGGGTTGCGGCGGGTGAGCAGGCCGAACATGCCGGCGCTGAACAAGATGGCGCCCAGCACGAGGTACGGGGTGGCGGTGAGGGTTCCGAGGATCACTGCGCCACCTCCTCTTCGTTCTGGTCGACCACGGCGGGGATGTCGTCGCCGGGGTTGTCGTCGTCGACCATCGCTGCGTGGCGGTGGCGGGCCAGGGTGACGGCACCGACGACGCCGATGACGAGCAGCACCGAGGTGATCTCGAAGGCCAGGAGGTAGTCGGTGAACAGCACCCGACCGAGGGCCTCGGTGTTGGGCTCACCCTCCACGTGGGGGGCGATGGCCCCGGGCTCGCCGGTGATCTCACCGAGCAGGAAGACGCCGACGAGGCCGACGGCCAGCACCAGCGAGGCCACGACGGCCGCCGCCCGCTGCCCGGCGAGCGGCTCGACGCGCAGGTCCTCGCTGGTCTCCACGCCGATCAACATGATGACGAACAGGAACACCACCACGATGGCGCCGGCATAGACGATGATCTGGACGGCTGCGAGGAACTCGGCGTCCTGGGCGATGAACAGCACCGCGATGCCGATGAGGGTCCCCACCAGGCTGAGGGCGGCGTGCACCGGGTTCTCGGAGGTGACCAGCCCGAAGGCGCCGAGGAGGCACACGAGCGCCCCGGCCACGAAGACTGCGGTTTCCATCAGTGGCCCGCCCCGTGCGAGTCATGGCCGTTGGCGTCGTGACCGTTGGAGTGGTGGTCTCGGCCGCCCTCGGCCGGCTCGAAGGGAGGGGCGGTCTGACCCAGTTCGGGGTCTTTCACGCCGAAGCCCAGCTCACCGCTCCAGCCGACCTTGCCCACGTAGTTGCGGTCTCCACCGGGAGCCGTGGCGCGCACCCACGCGGACGACATGCCCGCCACCTTCTCGATGTCGGACCAGTCCTCCCAGGGCAGCTGTTGGGGCAGACCCTCGTCGTCGACCACCAGCTCGGCCTTGGTGTAGATGGCGTCCGACCGGTTGGTGAAGGAGAACTCGAAGAGCTTGCTCTCGGTGATGGCCTCGGTGGGGCAGGCCTCCACGCACAGGTCGCAGTGGATGCAACGGAGGTAGTTGATCTCGTAGACGAAGCCGAAGCGCTCGCCGGGAGACGTGGGGTCGGCGGGATCGTTGTCGGCCCCGCGGACGTAGATGCACTTGGCTGGGCAGACACCGGCGCAGAGCTCGCAGCCGATGCACTTCTCCATCCCGTCCTCGTAGCGGTTGAGGACGTGACGACCGTGGAGGCGCACGTTCTTCTCGCGCTTGCCCCCCTCGTCCTTGGCGTATTCCAGGGTCTTGCGGTTCTTCTTGCCACGCTGCTTCAGCGTGACCAGGAACCCTCCGAGGTACCCCATCAGTCGATCACCCCTTCCAGGAGCTCGCGCTGGCGGTTGCGCCGGCCGGCGGCGATGGCCAGCGACAGGAGGGCGTAGCCGACCGCCAGCGCCACGGCGCCGAGGCCGACGACCAGGGCCGGGTTCCAGCCCGCGTCGTTGCCGACGCGGATGGCCACCAGCAGCATCAGCCACCCGAGGGCCAGCGGGATCAGGGTCTTCCAGCCCAGTTCCATGAGCTGGTCGTAGCGGACGCGGGGAACCGAGGCTCGGGTCCACACGAAGATGTAGAGCACCACCACCAGCTTCAGGAAGAACCACACGAAGCCCCACGCCCAACCGGGGCCGAAGAGCACCGGTCCGGCCGGGCCGCCGAGGAACAGGGTGACGATGATGGCGCCCATGGTCACGCAGTTGAGGAACTCGGCCAGGTAGAAGATGGCGAAGCGGAAGCCGGAGTACTCGGTCTGGAACGATCCGACCAGCTCCTGTTCGGCCTCCACCGTGTCGAAGGGCGGGCGGTTCAGCTCGGCGGTGGCGGCGAGGCAGAACACCACGAAGGGCACCAGGCCGGTGACCCACAGGTTCCAGCCGAAGGGCTCCTGGCTGGAGACGATGCCGTTGGTGGAGAGGGTGCCGGTGCTGACCACCACGGCCAGAACGGAGAGGCCGAGAGCAGCCTCGTAGGAGATCATCTGGGCGCTGGCCCGCACCGATCCCAGCAGCGGGTACTTCGAGCCCGATGCCCAGCCGGCGAGCATCGTGCCGTAGACGGCTATCGACGACATGGCCAGGATCACCAGCACGCCGACACCGGGGTTGGCCAACTGGAGCAGCGTGTGGTGACCGAACATCTTCACCACGCCGCCGTTGCCATCGCTGAAGTCACCGCCGAGCGGTATCAGCCCGAAGGTGATGAACGCGGGGACCATGGCGAACACCGGGGCGAGGCGGAACACGATCCGGTCGGCCCGGGTGGGCAGCAGGTCTTCCTTCAGGATCACCTTGAGCCCGTCGGCCAGGGTCTGGAGGATGCCGAAGGGGCCGGCCCGGTTGGGTCCGATGCGGTTCTGCAGGCCGGAGATGGCCTTGCGCTCGAACCAGATCATCAACATCGTGGCCACGAGCACGATGCCGAGCGTGATGGCCGCCTTGGCCAGCACGATGAGCACGACGACGAGTCCGACGTCGCCGGAGAAGAGCGGGTCGTTGGCGAGGATCATCTCGTGGTCTCCACCCTCACCTCGGTGACCGCTGCGGTGGCGTCGATCAGGGTTCGCGGCGAGGGATCGCCCTGGTTCCAGTCGAGCACGGCCGTGCCCACCGGGACGGCGGCGTCGAATCGCACCGGCGTGGTGAGCGATCCCTTCGGGGAGGTGACCTTGACCCGCGCTCCGTCGGTGACGCCGATCCGCTCCAGGTCGTCGGGGTTGACCGACAGGCTCGACGTCCCGGCCAGCCCGGCCAGCGACGGTGCGTGCGAGACCATGGTGCCGTTGTCGTAGAGGCGACGCCGGGTGACCAGGCGCAGGGAGTAGTTGTCGATCGGGGGCGCCTCGTAGTCGGACTCGGGCAGCCCGGCGCGTGCCGGCCTGGCACCAGCGTCGGCACCGCGTCCGGCCAGGAGGCCGTCGACCTCCTGGGCGAGCGCGGCGAGGGTCATGCCCGCATGGGCGGTGGAGACCCGCTGGATCTCGGCCCAGATCTCCTCCACCGAGCTGAACCCGAGGTCGGCTCCCAGGCGGAACGCCAGTTCAGCGGCGATCATCCAGTCCGGTCGAGCGGTGCCGGGGGGCGTGATCTTCTGCTGGAGGACCGTGACCCGACCCTCGAGGTTGGTGGTGGTGCCGTCGACCTCGGTGAACCCCGCGGCCGGCAGAACGACGTCGGCCATGGCCGTGGAGTCGTTGGCGAAGGTCTCCACCGCGATGACGGTGCGGGCCCCGGCCAGGCCCCGGCGGGCCAGTTCCTGGTCGGGGAAGTCTCCCAGCGGGTCGGCGCCCAGCAGGATCAACGTGTCGACCCGCCCGGCCGCCGCGGCGGCGAGGATGCCTGCGGTGTCGTTGCCCACCGCTTGGGGCACCTGGCCCCAGCGGTCGGTGAACCAGGCCCGTCCGTCGTCGAGCGACACCTGGCCGGGCAGCATCCCGGGAGCGAGGCCCATGTCGAGCGCCCCGTGCACGTTCCCGCGGCGCAGGCCCGACAGGAAGCGGGCCTCGGGGAAGGCCTCGTGGAGCGCACGGGCGGCCGCCACCAGCGAATCGGCGGATTCGGCCACCGAGCTGCGGCCGAGGATCACGGTGAGCGGACCCTTGGCCAGCGCGTCGCGCACCGGCCCGTGGTCGCCCTCGCCGGCGATGAGCGAAGCGATGGTCTCGTCGATGGCGCCGGGCACGTGGCGAACCGAGTGGGCGGCGAGGTCCCACAGCGAGGTCTGGCGGGCCGACACCTCCACCACCGTGCTCCGACGGCGGGTCACCGCATCGCGGACCCGCAGGAACAGGACCGGCAGCTCGTCCTTGAGGTCGGCGTCGAGCACCAGCACGGTGCCGTCGGGGGTGCAGGCGTCCTCGATGGTGGCCCGTGGCAGCCCGGCCAGGACCGCCGCAGGCAGGCCATCGCCGAGCTGGGCGTCGACCGAGTCGGTTCCGATCACGCCCTTGGCCAGCTTGGCCCAGGAGTAGGCGGCCTCGTTGGTGAGCCGGCTGCCGCCGATGACGGCGACTCCGGCGGGACCAGACTGGTCGAGCCCGGTCTTGATGGCCTTGGCCGCGGCACTCAGGGCGTCGGACCAGCGGGCCTCCACCAACTCGTCGCCGTCCTTCACGAGCGGCGCGGTGAGCCGGTCGTCGGAACCGATCGACTCGAAGCCGAAGCGGCCCTTGTCGCAGAGCCAGCTCCAGTTCACCGGCTCGGAGTCGACGCCCATGAAGCGGAGCACCTGGTCTCGAGAGGCATCGACCAC
Organism: Acidimicrobiales bacterium; assembly: GCA_012513855.1. GTDB lineage: Bacteria > Actinomycetota > Acidimicrobiia > Acidimicrobiales > Iamiaceae > Aquihabitans. The sequence goes on along the minus strand of JAAZBK010000484.1, from coordinate 1,378 downwards.
GATGCGACAGCCCACCGCGCAACCGCTGCAGGTGGTCTCGGCCACGTCGAGGTCCCACGGACGGGCCTTGAAGCGGTAGGGCTTGGCCGTGAGCGCGCCCACCGGGCAGATCTGGACCGTGTTGCCCGAGAAGTACGAAGCGAAGGGGTGGTCTGGGAAGGTGTTGACCTGGGTGCCGTTGCCGCGGTCCTGGAAGTGGATCAGCGTGTCGCCGGCCACGTCCTTGGCGAAGCGGGTGCAGCGGTCGCACAGGATGCAGCGCTCGCGGTCGAGGAGCACGTTGTCGGAGATCGAGATCGGCTTCTCGTGGTGCCGCTTCTCCTCCACGAACCGGCTCTCACCCGGGCCGTAGCTCATGGTGTGGTCCTGGAGCGGGCACTCGCCGCCCTTGTCGCAGACCGGGCAGTCGAGCGGGTGGTTGATGAGAAGGAACTCGAGGATGCCCTCCTGGGCCTTCTTCACCCTGGGCGTCTCGGTCTCGACCTTCATGTCGGGGGTGACCGTGACCATGCACGACGGCTGGAGGGCCGGCCCACGGCCGGAGTCGATGTCGACCAGGCACATCCGGCACATGCCGACCGGGTCCATCCGGTTGTGGTAGCAGAAGCGCGGGATGTAGGTGCCGGTGCGCTCGGCGGCATCGATCACCAGCTCGCCGGGACGCGCGTCGATCTGCTTGCCGTCGATGCTGATCGAGACGGCCTGCTCGGTGGGTGCGTCAGACATCGGCGGCAACCTTCTCGTCGACGGGGCCTACGAACGCCGCGCCCTTCACCTCGACGGTGACCGGAGCCGGCGCACCGATGTAGGCCTCGAACTCGTCGCGGAAGCGCATGACCGCCGATGCCAACGGCGAGGTGGCCGACTGGCCCAGCGGGCAGATGGTGGTCTGGGTGGGCGGCCACGCCAGGCCGACCGAGATGTTGTCGGCGACGTCCATGACCAGGTCGAGGTCCTCGGGACGACCGTGACCGTCGAGGATGCGCTGCACGATCATCTCCATCCAGGTGGTGCCCTCACGGCAGGGCGTGCACTTGCCGCAGGACTCGCGGGCGAAGAAGCGCAGCAACCGCAGTGCGGCCTTGACCATGTCGGTGTCCTCGTCGAACACCACCACCGCGCCCGACCCGAGCATGGTGCCCATCTTGCCCACCACCCCGGCCTCCAGCGGGGTGTCGAGGTGCTCGGGGAACATCCACGGGGCCGACGCGCCGCCGGGGATGAACGCCTTGAGCTCCTTGTCGCCCCGGATCCCGCCGCCGTAGACGGGGGCGTAGAGCAGGTCGCGGAAGGTGGTGACGCCGAACTCGACCTCGTAGACGCCGGGCTTCTTGACGTGACCGGACACCGCGAACATGCGGGTGCCCTTGGAGTTCTC
>JAAZBK010000086.1 GCA_012513855.1 Acidimicrobiales bacterium | reverse complement strand
CCGGGAGCGGCTGCGTCGGGTCTTCGACCAGACTCATCCGCGTGCGTAGCCGCTCGACGTCCTCACCCGGCGGTCTCCGCGCCCTGCTCCGGCCTCCACGCGGGGCCCGACCGACCCGAGAGCGAGCCGTCGCCGCCTCGTGCCTCCCACGGGTACCGCGTTGATGACCGCCGATGCGATCAACGAGCTCTGGGAGGCCTACCGGTCGGCGCCAGATCGGGAGAAGCGGGATCGGCTGATCCTCCACTACTCGCCGTTGGTGAAGTACGTGGCCGGTCGGGTGGCCGCAGGGCTGCCCCAGAACGTCGAGCAGGCCGACCTTGTCAGCTACGGGATCTTCGGCCTCATCGACGCCATCGAGAAGTTCGACCCCGAGCGCGGCTTCAAGTTCGAGACCTATGCGATCTCGCGCATCAAGGGAGCGATCCTCGACGGCCTCCGATCGATCGACTGGGTTCCCCGTTCCGTGCGGGCCAGGGGCCGCGACGTGGAGCGGGCGTTCTCGAAGCTGGAGGCCAAGCTCCATCGCTCGCCCACCGAGCCCGAGCTCGCCGAGGAACTGGGCTACAGCGAGAACCAGCTCCACCAGGTGCTCGGCCAGCTGTCGCTCACCGGCATGGCTGCGCTCGACGAGATGCTGGGAGACCGCGGAGACTCCACCACCCTGGCCGACACCATCCCCGACCAGGCCGACGGCCCCATGGACATGCTCGAGCAGCGGGAGCTGCGCAGCCAGTTGAAGTCGGCCATAGACCGGATGCCGGAACGGGAGAAGGTGGTCCTCTCGCTCTACTACTTCGAGAACTTCACGCTCGCCCAGATCGGCGAGGTCCTCGGGGTCACCGAGAGCCGCGTGAGCCAGATCCACACCAAGTCGGTGCTCCAGCTGCGCAGCCGCCTGCAGGCTGCCCAGCGCGAATCTGCCTGAGCGGCCTTCCAGCAGAACGATCCCGGGCACGGGGCCGGGCGCGGTGACGGCGCCTGGGCGGTGGGGCGCGGGCCTGACCACGATCGTGTTGCTCCTCGCCGTCCTGGTGGCGCCGGCGGGTCCCACCGGCGCCCAGGGCGTCGCCCCGCGCCGTGCGCTGTACCGGCCTCCGGTCGACGCGCCCGTGGTGGATCCGTTCCGGCCGCCCGACGAGCCGTGGCTGGCCGGAAACCGGGGCCTCGAGTACGAGACCGCTCCGGGCACCCCGGTGCGGGCGATCGGCCCGGGGTTGGTGGTCTTCGCCGGCCCCGTCGCCCGGCAGCTCTTCGTCACGGTGCTGCATGGCGACGGGATCCGGTCGTCGTACTCCTATCTGGCGTCCATCGGCGTAGCGGTGGGCGACCGGGTCCGGGGCGGGCAGGTGGTCGGGATCACCGGAACCGCCAACCTCCACCTGGGAGCGCGCGTCGGAAGCACCTACATAGACCCGGCGAGCTTGTTCGGCACCCCGGTGGGGAAGGCATCGGTGTTCCTGGTGCCGTTGGGTGGCGGCCTGGGCGGCGGGGGTCCGTGAAGCACCTGTCGCCCCCGTCCGGTGGTGACCTCGTTGGGAGGGGGAGCGGCATGGTCGCTACACTCATCGGTCGGCCGTCCACCCTGGACGGTCGTGTTCTGACACTCGCCTGGGTCCGCCCACGGTCGTCGTGACGGCACTGCCGCCGCGGCGTGGGATCCAGGCTTCGCCGAACCGTTGGGAGAAGGAGCGGTCGATGACGCAGCCCGTCGTGACCATGAAGCAACTGCTAGAGGCCGGTGTCCACTTCGGCCACCAGACCCGCCGCTGGAACCCGAAGATGAAGCGCTTCATCTACGGCGATCGCAACGGCATCTACATCATCGACCTGCAGCAGACCCTGCAGCGCATCGAGACCGCCTACACCATGATCCGCGACACGGTCGCCGACGGCGGCAACGTGCTGTTCGTCGGCACGAAGAAGCAGGCCCAGGACCCCATCCAGTCCTTCGCCGAGAAGTCGGGCTCGCCCTACATCAACCAGCGCTGGCTCGGCGGCATGCTCACCAACTTCGAGACCATGTCGAAGCGCGTGGCCAAGATGGCGGAGTACCGCCGCATGCGCGACTCCGGCGAGTTCGAGGCCATGCCCAAGAAGGAAGCCCTGCTGATCTCGCGAGAGTTGGAGAAGCTGGAGCGCAACCTCGGCGGCATCGCCAAGATGGAGAAGCTCCCCGACGTCGTGTTCATCCTCGACACCAAGAAGGAGCACATCGCGGTGACCGAGGCGAACAAGCTCGGCATCCCGATCGTGGCCGTGGTCGACACCAACTGCGACCCCGACGTCATCCAGTACCCCATCCCGGGCAACGACGACGCCATCCGCTCCGGCACCCTCATGAGCCGGGTCATCGCCGATGCCGTCGACGAGGGTCGTCTCATGGCCTCCAAGCGCCCCGGCGCGGTTCCGCCGCCCCGTGAGCGCTCGGCCGACGAAGAGGCCGCCGTGGCCGCCCAGCAGGCCGAGGCCCGCCGTCAGGCCGCCGCGGCCGCCGCCGAGCGTGAGGCCCGCATCGCCGCCCAGGCCACCGCTGCCGTCGAAGAGCCCGCCGCCGAGGCTCCCGCCGCCGCCGAGACCCCCGCTGTGGCCGAGGCCACCGACGCCCCCGAGGCCACCGCAACCCCCGAGGAGACCACCCCCGATGTCTGAGTTCACCGCCAAGGACGTCCAAGCCCTCCGCCAGTCGACCGGCGCCGGGATGATGGACGCCAAGAAGGCCTTGCAGGAGAACGCGGGCGACTTCGAGGCCGCCACCAAGTGGCTTCGTGAGAAGGGTCTGGCCAAGGCCGGAGCCCGCGAGGACCGCGACAACAGCCAGGGCACCATCGCGGTGTCCACGCTCGACGGCGTGGCCGCCATCGCGGAGCTCAAGTGCGAGACCGACTTCGTGGCCAAGTCCGACCAGTTCTCCACCCTCGTCCAGGAGATCGCCACCATCGTGGCGGTCGACGGCGAGGAAGCGGCCTCGAAGAAGGCCGACGCCATCGACGACCTGAAGGTCGTCCTCAAGGAGAACATCGAGCTCGGCCGCATCGTCCGCATCGAGGCCGGCGAGGGCAACGTGGTCGACACCTACGTGCACCGCCAGGACGGCCGTGGCGTGCTGGCCGTGGCCGTCGAGCTCGCGGGCGGCGACGTCGAGCTGGCCCACGAGATCGCGGTCCACGTGGCCTTCGCCAAGCCGACCTTCCTCTCCCGCGACGACGTGCCGGCCGACGAGGTCGCTGCCGAGCGCCAGACCCTCACCGACATCACCAAGGCCGAGGGCAAGCCCGAGGCCGCCTGGGACAAGATCGTCGAGGGTCGTCTCACGGGGTGGTTCAAGGAGCGGGTGCTCCTGGAGCAGAGCTACGTCAAGGACGAGAAGCAGACCATCAAGGGGCTTCTCGGTTCGGCGTCCATCGTCCGGTTCGCCCTGGTGGCGATCGGCGCTTGAGCGTGGCGGCGGAGACCGGATCGTCCACTGCTGCCGGCGGGGTCAACCCCCGCTGGCAGCGGATCGTCCTCAAGCTCTCCGGTGAGGCGTTCGCCGGCGATGCCGGGTTCGGGATCGACGGCAAGATCGTCCGCCAGCTCGCCGAGGAGGTGGTCGACGCCCGCAGCATGGGCGTCGACGTCGCCATCGTCATCGGCGGCGGCAACATCTGGCGCGGCATGACCGGCGCGGGTGCGGGCATGGACCGTGCCCAGGCCGACTACATGGGCATGCTCGCCACGGTGATCAACTCGCTGGCGCTCCAGGACACCTTGGAGCAGCTGGAACAGCCCACCCGGGTCATGACCGCCCTCCACATGGAGCAGATCGCCGAGCCCTACATCCGGCGTCGCGCCGAGCGTCACCTGGAGAAGGGTCGGGTGGTGATCCTGGCCGGAGGCCTCGGTGCCCCCTTCTTCACCACCGACACGCCGGCCGCGCTGCGGGCGGCCGAGCTCTCGGCCGGTGCCGTGGTGAAGGGCACCCACTCGGGGGTCGACGGCGTCTACACGGCGGATCCGAAGCTGGATCCCACGGCCGACAAGCTCGACGAGATCACCTACATGGACGTCTTGAACCGTGGGCTCAAGGTGATGGACCACACGTCCATCACGTTCTGCATGGACAACGATCTCCCGATCGTGGTGTTCGACGCGCTGCGCGTGGGCAATCTGCGCCGTGTCCTCACCGGCGAGCGGGGAGTCGGTACCCTGGTTCGGTGACCGCCCACCACTGGTACTGCAGCTCATGACCGACGAAACCGTGTCGATGGTCCTCGACGACGCGCGCGAACGGATGGCCAAGGTCGTCGTCCACACGCGAGCCGAGTTCGCCAACGTCCGGACCGGTCGGGCCGCACCGGCCCTGGTGGAGAAGCTGCCGGTCGACTACTACGGCTCCGTCGTGCCGTTGCAGCAGCTCGCAGGGTTCTCCGTGCCCGAGGCCCGCATGCTGGTGGTGAACCCCTACGACAAGGCGTCGATCGGCGCCATAGAGAAGGCGATCCGCAGCTCCGACCTCGGTCTCAACCCGAGCAACGACGGCAGCGCCATACGGCTGTCGTTCCCGCCGCTAACCGCAGATCGGCGCAAGGAGTTCGTGAAGGTCGTCAAGGGCATGGCCGAGGAAGGTCGGATCTCGGTGCGCAACCTGCGCCGCTCCGGCCGTCAGGAGCTCGAGGCCTTCGAGAAGGACGGCGACCTGTCGGAAGACGAGCTCGCCCGGGCAGAGAAGGAACTGGACAAGATCACCCAGGCGGCGGAGGCCGAGATCGACTCGGCCCTCACCATCAAGGAGCAGGAGTTGCTCGAGGACTGACGGCCTCCCGCCGTTCCCCCTCCAGCCACCCAGGAGACGTCATGGACGACCAGCGCAGGCCACGACCGGACGACACGCCCCCTGCCGACCCAGGTGAGGGCGTCAGGATCATCGGACCGGACGAGGCGGCCGAAGCCATGGAGCGAGGCGACGTGGCGTCCCGGCGCAGCGACGACCAGCTCCGCTTCGGCGACCGCCCCGATTCGCCGCCGGTGGGACCACGACCTTCGCTCCGCTTCCCGCTCGACGCGAGCGCCGACCCCACCCGCATCGAGCGTCCGCCGGTGCAGCCGGCCCCCGATCCGGTGACCGGCCCGGTCGAGATGCCGCATTGGACCGATCCGCCCACCGGAGAGGTTCCAGCGGTGCTGATCGGAGACGATTCGCCGCTCATCGAAGACGGCGAGGACCTCGACGCGTGGTCGTCGTTCGCCACCTCCACCCCGCGCTGGCGCGATGCCGACGACGACTGGGACGACGACGACTTCATGGAGAAGCTCGCCACCGACGGCGACGAGGTCAAGATGGGTGCCCTGGGCGACTCGGGCCCCGGGGCCGGTCGGGAGTTCGGCTTCGACGACCTCGAGGAGCGGGTGGAGGAGCGTCGGGGCGAGACCGTCGACGCCCCTGCTGACCAAGTCCTCGATCACGGCGCCGACGACGACTGGAGCGCGTCGGCGGCCGACCAGGGCTCCGGAGACGTCTGGGCCGAGGAGGAGGAGTGGGACGACCCCTACGACGACGGTCCCTACCCGGCCGACGAGCAGGGTGATCCCGCGCCGGTGGCGGCCGGGGTCGGTTCGGGCGGCGGAGACCGCGACATGGGCTCGGCCGTGGCGGTCGGCGCCGGGCTCGGCATCTTGGCCATGGCCCTGCTGTTCTTCTTCCCCACCGGCATGGTCGTCCTGATCGCGGGAGCGCTCGGTCTCGCGGCCATCGAGTACTTCGGGGTGCTGCGAAAGGTCGGCTGGGAGGCTGCGACCCCGCTGGGTGTGGCCGCCTGCACGCTGTTCCCGCTGGCCGTGTACTGGCGCGGACCGGTGGCCTTCCCGTTGATCGGCTTCCTGGTCGTGGCCGCCGTGCTCTCGTGGTACCTGGTGGGTGCCGGCGGTCCCGATCCGCGGGTTCTGGAGGGCTCGGGAGCAACGCTGCTGGGCATCGCCTGGATCGGTGGCCTGGGAGCCACCACCACGGCCATGCTCCGGGTCGGCGACGAGGGTGCCCAACTGCTGTTCGTGGCGTTGCTGGCCACCGTGGCCTACGACGTCGGCGGGTTGTTCATCGGTCGGTCCATGGGGTCACGACCGTTGTCGACGGCCAGCCCCAACAAGACCTTCGAGGGCCTGCTCGGGGGCATGGGTGCCGCTCTGGTGGTCACGCTGGTGTGCGTGGCCCTGTTCGAGATGGGGTTGAAGACCGGGGCCGGCGCCGGGATCATCCTCGGCATCGGCGCGGCGGTGGCTGCTCCGCTCGGCGACCTCTGCCAGTCGCTGCTCAAGCGAGACCTCGGCGTCAAGGACATGGGCACCGTCCTGCCCGGCCACGGCGGCATGCTCGACCGCATCGACGGCATGCTCTTCGTGGTGCCGGCGCTCTACTGGCTCACCGTGTCGCTGGTGTGAGGCCGATCCCGTCGTGGTGGCCGGCGTGAGCACGGTCACCGTCTCGCTGGCCGGCTCCACCGGATCGATCGGAACCCAGACCCTCGACGTCCTGGCGGCGGAGCCCGACCGCTTCGAGCTGGTGGCCCTCGGCGCCAGCGGCCGCCGTCTCGACGAGGTCGTCGCCCAGACCGAGCGGTTCCGGCCCAAGATCGTGGCGCTGGCCGACGCGAGCCGTGCGTCGGAGGCATCCGAACGCCTTCCGGGCGTGGAGATCAGGGTCGGCGCCGACGGCCTCGCCAGCATCGGGTACGAGGCTGACGTGTGCGTCAACGGCGTGGTCGGCTTCGCCGGCATGCAGGTCACGGTGGCAGCGCTGGAGGCGGGCAAGCGGCTGGCCCTGGCCAACAAGGAATCGCTCATCGCCGGGGGCCCGGTGGTCCAGGTGGCCCGGCAGACCCCGGGAGCCGAGCTGGTCCCGGTCGACAGCGAGCACGGAGCGATCCACCAGTGCCTCCGGTCGAGAGACCCCGAAGGACCGTCCAGGGTGGCCGAACTGGTGCTCACCGCCAGCGGCGGTCCGTTCCGCGGCCGCAGTCCGGATGAGCTGGTCGACGTCGGCATCGACGACGCCCTCGCCCATCCCACCTGGTCGATGGGTCCCAAGATCACCATCGATTCGTCGACGCTCATGAACAAGGGCCTCGAGGTGATCGAGGCCCACGAGCTGTTCGGAGCGCCCGCTGGCGCCGACGGGGTGGGCATCGGGTTCGACGACATCGCGGTGGTGGTGCACCCCCAGTCGGTGGTGCACTCGATGGTCACCTACACCGACGGTTCGACCATCGCCCAGCTGTCGATGCCCGACATGAGGCTGCCCATCGGCTACGCCCTGGCCTGGCCCGACCGGGCTGCCACGGCCTTCGGTGCCATCGACTGGACCCAGCTCTCGCGCCTCGACTTCGAGCCGCCCGACCTCGAAGCGTTCCCCTGCCTCGGCCTCGCCTATGCCGCCGGCCGTGTTGGCGGTTCGGCACCCGCCTGGTTGAACGCCGCCAACGAGGAGGCGGTCGATGCGTTCCTCAGCGGCGAGATCCGCTGGGTCGACATCGCTGCGATCTGCGCCGGCGTGCTCGACCGCCACGACGGCCAGGTGCTGAACAGCGTGGACGACGTGGTGGCGGCCGATGCCCGCGCCAGGTCCGAAGCCCGTAGCCTGATGGGGAAGCCTCCGAGCGCCTAGGTGTACAGATGAGCACAACCCTTCCTCCTCAGCCGCCGGAGGTCGACGCAGAGCACGTACCGGCACCTCCCGCCGATCCTGGCGGCGCTGGTCGATCCTCCTTCTCTGCGGCGCTCGACGGCGGCAACGCGGGAGCACCGGAGGTGCGCTTCGCCGGGCTGCGGCTGGCGGCGCTGCTCGGCGTGCTGGCGTTCGTCGGGTGGGCCAGCCCCTGGACCCTGACGGTGATCATGGCGTTGGTGGTCATGATCTTCCTGCACGAACTCGGCCACTTCGTGATGGCCAAGCGGGCCGGGATGAAGGCCACCGAGTTCTTCATCGGCTTCGGTCCCCGCATCTGGTCGTTCCAGCGGGGAGAGACCGAGTACGGCATCAAGGCGATCCCCGCGGGCGCCTACGTGAAGATCATCGGGATGCACAACATCGAGTCGGTGGATCCTGCCGACGAGGCCCGCACCTACCGGCAGAAGTCGTTCGGCCAGCGGGTGGGCGTGGCGGTGGCCGGTTCCACCATGCACTTCATCCTGGCCGTGGGCCTCATCTACGTGGCCCTGGTCGGCATCGGGCAGCCCGCCGGCACGCTCGATCCCAACACCCAGGCCCGGGCGTGGTCGATCCGCGACGTCGTGCCCGGGTCGGGTGCCGAGGCCGCCGGTCTGGAGGCCGGCGACCGCATCTTGTCGATCGACGGCCGGACCATCGAGGTGTTCTCCGACATCGGGCCCGCGGTCGACGGACGCGACGGAGAGACCGTCCCGGTCGTGTACGAGCGGGCCGGCGAGGTGCGCGAGACCGACCTCACCCTCAAGCGCTTCACCTCCTGGGTCGTCGACCGAGTGGCGGTCGACGGGCCGGTGGCCGAGGCCGGCATCCAGATCGGCGACCAGGTGATGTCCATCGCCGGGCACGAGGTATCCGAGGCGAACACCCCCGACGAGCTGACCGAGATGCTCGCCGGGGCCGAGGGCACCACCGTGGCCGTGGAGATCGAGCGGGGCGACGAACGGATCGGCACCTCGCTGAACGTCGACACCCTCTCGCTCATGGGACGAGCCGGGTTCATGGGCGTCAGCCGAGGCCTCCCCGACGACCAGAAGGTCGGCGTGGTAGAGGGCCTCACCACCGCTCCCAGGGAGTTCGCCACCCTCACCCGCACGTCGTTGGAGGCGTTGGGCAGGTTCTTCACGCCCGGTGGCATCTCCGACTTCGCCAGCCAGGTCACCAACGCCCGCAGCGACCGGGCCGCGGTGCAGGCGGAGCGGGACGAGGCCACCACCCCCGTCACCGAGACGTCGGCCAGCATGCACCAGTCGAACGACTCCCGGAACACCGGCGAGAACCGCCTGCTCTCCATCTACGGGCTGGTGAACATCGGCTCCGACATCGGAGAGGTCAACCCGGGGATGCTGGTGGTGCTCTTCGCCATGATCAACGTGTTCATCGGAGTGTTCAACCTCACGCCCCTCCTGCCCTTCGACGGGGGTCACGTGGCGATCGCCGTGTACGAGCGGATCCAGGAGATCCGGCTCAAGCGTCGCCGCTACTTCGCCGACGTCGGCCGCCTCGTTCCGTTCGCCAACCTCGTGGTCTTGCTGATGGGCATGCTCTTCCTGTCGACGATCTACCTCGACATCGCCAACCCGCTCACCGCGGGTTGAGCCCGGGTACCTGGTCGTGAACGAATCAGGAGCTGTCGCCCAGCGACGCCAGACCCGGCGGATCACCTTGGCGCACCCGTCGCACCCGGTCGACGTCGGCGGGGGAGCACCCGTGTCGGTGCAGTCGATGACCACCACCAAGACGGCCGACGTCGAGGGCACCCTGCAGCAGATCTACGCCCTCTACGGCGCTGGCGCCGACATCGTCCGGTGTACGTGCAACGACGCCGACGCCGCGGCCGGGCTGGCCCACATCGTGCCCCGTTCGCCGGTGCCGATCGTGGCCGACGTCCACAACAACCACCGCATGGCGCTGGCGGCTCTGGAGGCCGGTGTCCACTGCCTCCGCCTCAACCCGGGCAACATCCGCCGTCCCGAGCACATCAAGCTGATCGCGTCGGAGGCCAGGGACCGCGGCGTTCCGATCCGCATCGG
>JAAZBK010000483.1 GCA_012513855.1 Acidimicrobiales bacterium | reverse complement strand
TCTCGGTAGAACAGGTGGTGGCGGTTCTCGTCGGCGGCCACCCGCTTCATGACCTCGTAGCCGGCCTTGTCGTCGATGAGCTTGCCGGTGTTGTGGTGGGCGATTCGGGTGGCCAGCTCCTGGAGGGTGACGTAGACGATGCCGTCGGTTGCGTTGTCTGGCTCGGGCACCTCGCCGCCCTCGACCTGCTGCATGCGCGCCCGTTCCAGCGCTACCGGATCGAGCATGCGGGTGACGGTGAGGTAGTCGCGCATCACGATGGAGTGGCGGCCCTCCTCGGCGGTCCAGCGACGCACCCAGGTGCCCCACGCGCTATCGCGGCCGAACATCGACTCGATGGTGCGGAAGTAGTACGGCAGGTTGTCCTCGGTGAGGAGGTTCACGAACAGGCTCGACCGGACCGCGGGGTCCAGGTCGACCTCGTTCGGATCCCACTCCTCGCCCGGCTCGAAGTCGCGCCCGCGGCTCCACGGCACCAGTTCGTGGGGGAACCACTCCTTGGAAGTGGCGAGGTGCTTCTCCAAGAGACCAGCGGCCACCGGCTCCAGTTCGTTGACGAGGGCGATCTGCTCGGGGGCCATCTGCTGCATGGAGGCCAGCCTACCTACCGGTAGGTAGGGAGAAAAGTGGCGGGCTCAGAACCCCTTTGACCAGGGAATACGCGTCGGCGAGCACCCTTGGGCCGGGAGTGCCAGACTGCGACGAGCCACGCGAGGGCGAAGCAACAACCCGAGGGGAGCCAAGTGGGGTCGAAGCAGCCGAGGCCAGCGGGGATCGACCGCCGTCAGTTCATCACCGGGGCGTCGGCCGTGGCCGCGCTGGTGGTCACGGGCTGTTCCGGCGACGACGGTGGAGGCGGCGCAGGCAGCGCCGGCACCGGATCGTCGACCACTGCGTCTGCGTCGAACCAGACCAGCACCACCCTCCACTCGGCCAAGCTCGCCGCCGACCCGTTCACCCTGGGCGTGGCATCGGGCGACCCGTTGCCCGACAGCGTCATCCTGTGGACCCGGCTGGCTCCCGATGCGCTGGCGGTCGACGGCCGCGGTGGGATGCCGGCAGACGCCGAATCGGTCGACGTGGTGTGGGAGGTGGCGGCCGACGACCGGTTCACCCAGATCGTCACCTCGGGGGTGTTCACCGCCGAAGCCCGCCACGGCCACAGCGTCCACGTCGATGCGTCCGGGTTGAAACCAGGGACCGACCACCACTACCGGTTCCGAGTCGGCGAGTGGCAGAGCCCGGTGGGTCGGGCCCGGACCCTGCCCGACGGCTCCGCCGAGCGGCTGCGCCTCGCCGTGGCCAACTGCCAGATGCTGGAGACGGGTGCCTACGCCGCCTACCGGCACATGGCGGGCCAGGACCTCGACCTGGTGCTCCACCTGGGCGACTACATCTACGAGTACCCCGGCGTTCCGGGAGCACGCCCGTCGCTGCCCGAGACCATGGTGGTGTCGCTGGCCGACTACCGGCTGCGGTACGCGTCGTACCACCTCGACCCGGACCTGCAGGCCGCCCACGCCCGGTTCCCGTTCGTGGTCACCTGGGACGACCACGAGGTGGCCAACAACTACATGGGCGACAGCGTTCCCGGCACCGGCGGGTCGCCCCAGGAGCAGCTCGACCGCAAGGCCGCCGCCTACCAGGCCTGGTGGGAGAACCTCCCCGTTCGCATCGATCCTCCCGAGGGTCCCGCCCTGGCCGTCCACCGGAGCTTCACGGTGGGCGACCTCGCCCGCCTGCACGTGCTCGACGAGCGTCAGCACAGCGAGGTGCCGCCCTGCCGGCCCGACCCCGAGTCGACGATCGACTTCGGCGACTGCGAAGCCCGGGAGGGCGAGGACCGGACGCGCCTCGGTGCCGACCAGGAGGCGTGGCTGGAGGGCTCGCTGGCGGAGGGAGGCGTCACCTGGAACCTGGTCGGCAACCCGGTGGTGCTCGCCGGCGTCGACTCGGGCGCCGCCGATGGAGACGCGGCCTACTACCTGGAGGTCTGGGACGGGTTCCCGCAGGCCCGCAACCGCCTGACCGAACAGCTGGCGGGCAGCAGCAACCCGGTGGTGCTCACCGGCGACTACCACCAGGGCATGGTCCTCGACGTGCACCGGACACCGTTCGACATGTCGTCGGAGGTGGTGGCTCCCGAGTTCATGGCTCCGCCGATCTCATCGGTCCTGTTCGGCCAGGACGTGAGCCCGCGCACACCGCACCTGCGCGAGCAGCTGAACTCCCACGGCTACCTGTCGGTGGAGGTCACACCCGACCGCCTGACCGCGAGCTTCCAGGTGGTGGCCGACGTGGCCGACGCGGCCAGCGCGGTTACCACCGCCTCGACGTGGACGGTCGACGCCGGAGATCCGGTCACCCGCCGAGCCTGATCCGCCAGTCGGTCAGGAGGTCGGTGAGCGTCTGG
>JAAZBK010000085.1 GCA_012513855.1 Acidimicrobiales bacterium | reverse complement strand
GGCGAGGTGGGCATGCCCATCAAGCTGGCCGGGCTCATCCAGGCCGGCCTGCCCCAGGCGGTGTCGGCCAGCTATCCGCAGATCGTCGACGGGTTCCCGTGGGAGGAGGAGGTCGGCAACTCGCTCGTGGTCAGGGAACCGGTGGGCGTGGTGGGCGCCATCACGCCGTGGAACTACCCGCTGCACCAGATCGTGGCCAAGGTGGCAGCCGCCCTGTGCGCGGGTTGCACCATCGTCCTCAAGCCGAGCGAGGTGGCCCCGCTCAACGCGTTCGTGCTGGCCGAGATCATCGACGAGATCGGCCTGCCGGCCGGCGTCTTCAACCTGGTCACCGGCACCGGTCCGGTGGTGGGCGAGGCCATCGCGGCCCACCCCGACGTCGACATGGTGAGCTTCACCGGCTCTACCCGCGCCGGCAAGAGGGTCACCGAGCTGGCCGCCGGAACCGTCAAGCGGGTGGCGCTCGAGCTCGGCGGCAAGTCGGCCAACATCCTGCTGCCGAGCCTCGACGAGGAGACCATGGAGACCGCGGCCCGGTCGGCCGTCTCCTCGGCGTACCTCAACTCCGGCCAGACCTGCAGCGCCCTCACCCGGCTGCTGGTGCCGGCCGACCGCCACGACGCCGTGGTCGACGTCATCCGCGACGAGGTCGAGTCGGTGTACACGCTGGGCGACGCCAACGAGGGCGCCGGCCGCCTCGGCCCTCTGATCAGCGACGTGCAGCGCGAGCGGGTGCGGGGCTACATCGCCAAGGGCATCGAGGAGGGCGCCACCCTCGTCACGGGTGGCGCCGAAGCCCCCGACGACCTGCCCGTGGGCTACTACGTGAAGCCCACCGTGTTCGCCGACGTCAGCAACGACATGACCATCGCCCGCGAGGAGATCTTCGGTCCGGTGCTGTCTGTCCTCCCCTACGACACCGTCGACGACGCGGTGAGGATCGCCAACGACACGCCCTACGGGCTCTCGGGCGGGGTCTGGGGCGAGGACCGGGCCGAAGCGGAGGCGGTGGCCCGCAGGCTCCGCACCGGTCAGGTCTCGGTGAACAACGGGTCGTACAACACGCTGGCGCCGTTCGGCGGCTACAAGCAGTCGGGCAACGGACGCGAGTACGGCCGGCAGGGACTCGAGGAGTTCCTCGAGACCAAGTCGATCCAACGCTGATCTCTCGGGTTGGGTGCAGACGATGTCGTTGAGCGACGCCTGGTGCCCCGAACCTCGGTGTGTGGGGTGGGGTGCTCGGGGTTGGGGGCAGGTGGTGTCGTTGAGCAACGCCTGGCGCCCCCAACCTTGGTTTGGGATGGGTTCGGTGGGGGCACTCGACCAGCTTGACCCGCGGGTCAAGTCGGGTACGCTCACCGCGTGATGGGTGCCACCAGGGGTCTGCGCCCGGGCCGCTTGGCCCGACTCGGCGCCAAGTTGCCTACCAAGCTGCGCAGGCGCGCCGAGGCTCTGCCGGGCCCGCTGGCCCCGCCGGTCGCCGCCGGCTCCACCACGCCCCGGGTGGCGATCGTGGGCACCGGCTTCGGTGGGATGGGCATGGCCGCCCGGCTGAAGCAGGCGGGCATCCACACCTTCACGGTGTTCGAGAAGTCCGACGGCGTCGGTGGCACGTGGCGCGACAACACCTACCCGGGCGCGGCCTGCGACGTGCCCTCGCACCTCTACTCGCTGTCGTTCGTTCCCAACCCGGAGTGGAGCCGGAAGTTCCCTACCCAGCCCGAGATCCACTCGTACCTGGCGAGCATCCCCGAGCGCACCGGCATCGATGACCACATCGAGTTCGGGGTGGAGGTCCGGTCCCTGGAGTGGGACGACGACTCCCGCACGTGGGCGGTGACCCTGTCCGGCCAGGACGGCGAGCGGACGGAGCAGTTCGACGCGGTGGTTGCGGCCACGGGACAGCTGAACCGGCCCCACATCCCCGACGTGGCCGGTCTCGACGACTTCGACGGCCCGATGTTCCACTCCGCTCGCTGGGACCACGACGTCGACCTCACCGGGCGCAACGTGGGCGTGGTGGGGATCGGCGCCAGCGCCATCCAGTTCGTGCCGGCCATCGCCGAACGGGCGGGCTCCCTGACCCTCTTCCAGCGCAGCTCGAACTACGTCGCTCCCAAGGCCGACGGCCCCATCAGCGATCGCTTCCGCCGGGCCCTGCGCATCGAGCCCGTCCGCAAGGCCTACCGGTTCGGGATCTGGGCCCGCTTCGACAGCCGGTTCCTGGCGCTGCGCGCCGGCTCCCCCCTGGCCCGCATCGGCCAGAAGATGTTCGACAAGGGGCTCGAGCCGCTGGTGGGGGAGAAGCTCTCCAGCGAGGCCGTGGTCCCCGACTACCCGCTCGGGTGCAAGCGCATCCTCATCGCGAACGACTGGTACCCCACGTTGATGCGCTCCGACGTGAAGGTGGTTACCGGCGAGGTGGAGAAGGTCGAGGCCGGCGCGGTGATGGTCGACGGCGAACGTCACCCGGT
Source organism: Acidimicrobiales bacterium (assembly GCA_012513855.1). GTDB lineage: Bacteria > Actinomycetota > Acidimicrobiia > Acidimicrobiales > Iamiaceae > Aquihabitans. The sequence continues at coordinate 481 of JAAZBK010000085.1, read as the reverse complement.
CGACACCTTGATCTTCGGGACGGGGTTCGAATCCACCGGCTTCCTCATGCCGATGAAGGTGACCGGCCGGAACGGGGTCGACCTCCACGAGACGTGGTCCGACGGAGCCGAGGCCCACCTCGGGATCACGGTGAGCGGCTTCCCGAACCTGTTCGTGCTGTACGGCCCCAACACCAACCTCGGCCACAACTCGATCATCTTCATGCTGGAGCGCCAGATCTCCTATGCGCTGACCTGCATTCGGACCCTGGTCGACGGCGGCCGGCCGCTCGACGTGCGACCGGGGGCCCAGGCCGCGTCGAACCGCCGGCTGGTCCGTGACCTGGACCGGACCGTGTGGGCTGCTTCGTGCCACTCCTGGTACAAGACGGCCTCGGGAAAGATCACCAACAACTGGTCGGGTCCGACCATCACCTACATGGCCCGCACGCTGCGACCGCGCTGGGGCGACTTCGACCGGCTCTGATCCACCAGGCGGGAG
>JAAZBK010000084.1 GCA_012513855.1 Acidimicrobiales bacterium | reverse complement strand
CCACCGTGGGGGGTGATGGCCCCGGTGTGGGGAATCGGCATCCTCACGCTGTGGTCGGCCCGCCACGGGCGGTTCCAGGCCCGACCGCCGTCCCGTCGTTGACCGCGTCGGCGGACCGGGCGCCGGACCGGGCGGCGGGAGGAGCCCGGCTGCCGCGTGGGGCACAATGAACCCATGTCTGACCGGGTCATAGAGCACACCACCATCGCCGCCAGTCCCGACGAGGTCCGCTCCGTGCTCTTGGACTTCGAGCGCTACCCCGACTGGGCGCCCGACCTCAAGGCGGTCGAGGTCCTCGAAGCCGACGATCAGGGGAGGGCGACCTCGGTTCGGTTCCGGGCGGCGGGCTTCGGCAAGTCCACCAGCTACACGCTGGGCTACGACCACAGCGATCCCACGGTGCTGGCATGGACCCTCACCGAGGGTGACATCACCCGCAAGCTCGACGGCTACTACGAGTTCATCGACGGCGACGAGCCCGGCACCACCTCGGTCACCTACCAGCTGGAGGCCGACCTGATCGTGCCGATCCCCGGCTTCATCAAGCGGCGCACCCAGGGGCGGATCATGCACACCGCCCTGCGGGAGCTGAAGGCCCGGGTGGAGTCGGCGGCCGGGTGAGGGTCCTCCTCTTCACCGGGAAGGGCGGGGTCGGCAAGACCACCACCGCCGCCGCCACGGCCCTGCGCTGCGCCGACGCCGGGCTGCGCACCATCGTGTTGAGCACCGACCCGGCCCACTCCCTCTCCGACGCGCTCGACGTGGACCTGGGCGACGCTCCGTCGAGGATCGCCCCCCGGCTCTTCGGTCAGCAGATGGATGCGCAGGCCCGGATGGAGGACACCTGGGTGGAGATCCAGGCGTGGCTGATGGACGTCTTCTCCTGGGCCGGGGTCGCCGCCATCGAGGCCGAGGAGCTCTCGGTGATCCCGGGCCTCGACGAGATCTTCAGCCTCAGCGACATCAAGACCTACGCCGACAGCGGCGACTGGGACGTGGTGGTGGTCGACTGCGCTCCCACCGCCGAGACCCTGCGGCTCCTGTCGCTGCCCGAGATACTGCGCTGGTACATGGATCGGGTCTTCCCGATGAGCCGCAAGGTCAACAAGGTGGTGTCGCCGATCCTCGGTCGGGTGGCGGGTCTGCCCGCCCCGGGCGACGACGTGTTCGGGTCGGCCGAGCGCTTCTACGACCGACTCGACGGGGTGCGCGAGCTCCTCTGCGACACCGAGAGGACGAGCGTCCGCCTGGTGGTCAACCCCGAGAGACTGGTGGTGGCCGAGGCCAGGCGCACCCACACCTACCTGTCGCTCTTCGGCTACCGGGTCGACGCCGTGGTGGCCAACCGCCTGCTGCCCGAGGCGGTCAGCGATCCGTGGTTCGACCGGTGGAAGGCGCTGCACGCCGAGCACCTGAGCGCCATCGAGGAGGGGTTCTCGCCGCTCCCGATCCTGCGCGCCGAGCTGGCGCCGTCGGAGCTGGTCGGCCTCGAAGCGCTGCGCGAGTTCGGTGCGATCCTCTACGGGGAGACCGATCCGTCCGTGTTGCTCCACGAGGGGGAACCGATCGAGGTGGTCCGCAAGGGGACCGGCTACGAGCTGGTCATCGACCTCCCGTTCGCCGACAAGGAAGACCTGGAGCTGGGTCGCCGCGACGACGAGCTGCTGATCCGGGTCGGGAGCTATCGCCGGGCGATGCTGCTGCCTGACTCCCTGCGCCGGCGGCCGGTGGGCGCGGCCAGCCTCCGCGACGGCCGCTTGCGGGTGACGTTCGCCGGCGATGCCCGTGACGAGAGGGCCCGTGCAGGCGGTGGGGGCTCGCCGTCCCGATCGCGGGGGTCGACCGATCGAGCCTCGGGAGGTTCACGATGACGCACCCATCCGACCCGTCGACCCAGCCCGATGGCGACTGGGGAGACTTCGACGACTGGACCACGGAACAGGCGCCGGCGGGCGATGCGCGGGACAGGAGTGCGAGCGCCGGCCCGCACGGGTTCGCGGGGCTCGAGGACGACCCGAGGGTCCAGGCCGGCGTCGAGCACCTCCAACGGGCGGCTCGCGAGGTGATCGCCGCCTCCCGTTCGCTGCTCGACGTGGCCGAGGAGCTGGTCGAGTCGCCGGGCGGCATCACCAGGGTGTTCACGATGCTGGGTGACCTCGGCGACCTGGCCCAGCGGGCCGTCCGCCAGTCTGAGCCACGGTCCGACGACGGGTCCGACCCGGATCCGCCGGTGCAACGGATACCGGTGTCGTAGACCGTGATGAGCTTCGGGGGAGGAGCGAGATGAGGGTTCTGAAGGTATCCAGGCGCGCTGGCGGGTCGCGGCCCGCGATCGAGTTCCGCCTGCACGCCCACCTCACCGTGGTGAGGGGCCTCGACGACCACGACCGTTCGTGGCTGGTCGACACGATCGGGCGCCTCGACGGAGCCAGGTCGGCCGACGTGGACGGCGAGATCGAGAGCAGCGGGATCCTGCTGCCGCTCGACCTCGAATCGCTCGACCTCCTCGGCGTCGGAGGCGCATCCGACGCGGTGCTCGACGTCGCCCGGCTGGTCCCCCCGGACGACCACCGGGAGCCTCCCGGCCACGCGGAGGCCCCCGGCGAGGGAAACCCGCCGGAGGGCGACGCCGCCGAGGTCGTTGCGCCGGAGCCGGTCACGGCGGATCCCGAACCGGATCCTCCCGCTGCCACGCGGACCACTGCCCTCCAGCTCCGGATCGAGTCGCTCAGGGGTCGACGCCAGGAGCTGGAGCAACTGGCCGGCGACATCGACGTGGCCGATCT
>JAAZBK010000482.1 GCA_012513855.1 Acidimicrobiales bacterium | reverse complement strand
CTGGCCGACTTCATGTTCGACGACGAGCGGGCCATGGTCCGGATCGACATGAGCGAGTACATGGAGAAGCACGCCGTGTCTCGGCTGGTGGGTGCCCCGCCCGGCTACGTGGGCTACGACCAGGGCGGTCAGCTCACCGAGGCGGTGCGTCGCCGGCCGTACGCGGTGATCCTGCTCGACGAGATCGAGAAGGCGCACCCCGACGTCTTCAACATCTTGTTGCAGGTGTTGGACGATGGTCGCCTGACCGATGGTCAGGGCCGAACGGTCGACTTCACCAACACGGTGCTGATCATGACGTCGAACCTGCCGGGCGACCCGCTCACATTGTTCAAGCCCGAGTTCGTGAACCGGATCGACGAGATCGTCCGCTTCCGGGCTCTGGATGAGGCCGACCTCTCCCACATCGTCGGCATCCAGCTTCGCGGCCTGCGTGATCGCCTGGCGGAGCGGCGCATAGACCTGGTGGTCACCGAGGCGGCCGAGAGGGCGCTGGCCACCGAGGGCTTCGACCCTGCCTTCGGGGCCCGGCCCCTCAAGCGGGTGATCCAGCGCGAGATCGGCGACCGACTGGCGCTGCTGGTGCTGGAGGGCAAGGTGGCCGACGGCACCACGGTGACCGTCGACGCCGACTCCGCGGGGGAGCTCACCCTCACGGTCTGATCGGCGACAGCTCCGCTGTCGATCCAGATGCGCGAACCAGATGCGCGAACGGGCCCCGGGACAGATCCCGGGGCCCGTTCGTGCGCTGGCTGATCCCCGAAGGGCGTCCCCCGAGGGAGCGGGGCTCACCCGGACTGGACCCTCGGCGCGGCACCGAAGCTGCGCCGAGGTTGTCTCAACTCACGTTCACCATGAGTATTAGGTGATCCTAACTCAACGGCCTGGACCTTGCACGAGGTGGGTCCGGGCCGCGGCCCAGGTCTCGAGCGGGAGCGCGGAAGTGCCCGGACCATGGCGATCCGGGCACTTCGTCGGTGGGGGATCGGGGGTGGTTCCGGACGGCCTCGGTCTCAGCAGGCTCCGCCGGAGGCGAAGTTCTGGGTCCAGTAGACCAGGCCGTCGGAGCCGACCGCCCGGCCGAACCCCACGTGGGAGAAGTTGCCGCTCAACATGTTCGCCCGGTGCGACTGCGAGTCCATCCAGGCGTTGATGATGTCGGCAGGGGAGTAGGTGGCGCTGCCGGAAGCGATGTTCTCGCCGGTCCAGCTCCAGACGTAGCCGGTGGCCGAGATCCGCTGCGAGTGGGTGCTGCCGTTGGCACCGGTGTGGCTCATGACCCGGTTCCTGGCCTGCCAGTTGCTGTGGCCCTGGGCCGCGCTGGCCAGTCGCGTGCAGTACGAGAGCGCTTGAAGGCCGTTGGCGGTCCGGTGCTTGTTGGTGAGGGCGAGCAGCTCCCGCTCCCAGGCGGCCAGGCTCGACGGTGGCAGGGTCTTGGTCTTCTTCTGGAACTCGGGTGACTCGGAGAAGCCGATCATCATGGCGCCGCGGCTCGACCCCTGGTTCAGGCGCCTGACCCAGTAGCTCTGGCCGTTCTCGTCAGCCTTTCGGCCGAGGACGTTCGAGTAGATGAGGTCGGTGAACTGAGCGTTGCTCAGCGAGCCGTAGCGCTCCTGGAACTCAGGTGACCGCGCGAAGTACTGGGAGATCGCGGCGAGCGACATCGAACCGCTCGAGTACTGGCTGTTCCAGTGCGCGTGTCCCTTGGCATCGGGATCGCGGAGGAAGTACGCGCGGTAGAGGCGGAGGATCGAATCGCTCTGGGCCGGGGTGGCCGCTCGAGAGACGACGCTGGTAGCGGGTGCCTCCTGGACGGTGCTGGCCGACGCTGGGGCGACCGACAGGAGCAACGAGGCTGCGAGCAGCCCGACACCAACCGCCAGCCGGGGGCCTGGACGGAGTTTCATGTGGGGGATTCCTTGCGGGGGAGTGGTTACCTCTACAACCAACATCGGCCGCTTCGGCGGATGGCTTTAGATGCGTTTCGACTTCTTTCCGACTTTCCGGTGTTCACGCCTGGTCGGGGGCGCGGTACCGTCCGGCCATGGCGCCGAGGACCGATTGGAACCCAGTCCTGCGCGGTGAGTTCATCGAGGACTACTGGCACGAGCTCCAGGACTTCGTTGCGGCCGAGCGCTCCGCCGGGTTGGTCTTTCCGCCCGACGACGAGGTGTTCGCAGCGCTTCACCTGACCCCGCTGGCCACCGTGAAGGTCGTGATCCTGGGTCAGGATCCCTACCACGGCACAGGTCAGGCCCACGGGCTCTGCTTCTCCGTCCGGTCGGGCACCCCCGCCCCGCCGTCTCTCCGCAACATCCAGCGCGAGCTCGTCGACGACCTCGGCGTGGCTCCGCCCACCACCGGCGACCTCACGCGCTGGGCGGGGCAGGGCGTCCTCTTGTTGAACACCACCCTCACGGTGCGGGCGGGCCAGGCCGGATCACACCAGGGTCGTGGCTGGGAGAGGTTCACCGATCAGGTCATCCGAGCGGTGTCGGCCCGGAACGAGCCGGTGGTGTTCGTCCTGTGGGGCGCCCACGCCCGCAAGAAGAAGGCGCTGATCGATCGCCGGACCCACGTGGTGGTCGAGTCGGCGCACCCGTCCCCGCTCTCCGCCCACAACGGGTTCTTCGGGAGCCGTCCGTTCTCCCGGGTCAACGCGGCGTTGGAGGCGCGGGGACGAGAGCCCGTCGACTGGAGCCTGCCCTGAGCCACGGGGCTCAGCGGCGGCCGCTCAAGCGGCGGGTCGGGACGTGCTGGTGGTCTCTTCCAGCGGGTCGACGAACTCCACCACCACGGCGTCGGCACCGGCTCGCTCGGCGAGGTCGGTGAGCGTGGTGCGGGCGTTGCGCTCGGCCAGGTCCAGGACGCCAGACTCGAGCGCGGCGGCTTCGATCTTGTCGATGCCCATGTTCTGGAGCTCCTGGAGCTCCCCGGGGTTGTCGCGGAAGAAGTCGGCGATCTTGTTGAAGAGCCCGTTGTCGCTCTGGACCACCTTCGACTCCTGGAGGTCGAGGTGGACCTCCGACAGCCGCGCGGGAGGGACCGTGAAGATCACCGTCCTCTCGTTCGTCTCCTGGTCGACGACGATCCGCGACTTCACCTCAGAGAGGCTGACCACGCCGTCGACCGAACCGACCGCCTGGTAGACGACCCGTTCGCCGGCGAGGAACCCCGGGACGTAGCGCACGTCGATCTCCCGGTCGACCAGGACCTGGATGTTGCCGCTGGCCGCGTGCAGGTCTGCCTGGTCCTCGAGCGAGAGCAGCAGGGGCGGCGCGCTGCGGT
>JAAZBK010000481.1 GCA_012513855.1 Acidimicrobiales bacterium | reverse complement strand
GCAGGTCGAGCAGGATCCACTCGGTGTCGACGAAGGACCCGAAGCGGATCGTGTTGTCGAGGCTCATCCCCCGGGCGATCACGCCCAGGGCGGCGGCGAGCGACATGGGCACCATGTCGGCGAGGTATACGGCCACGGCGGGGGTGACCGTGGCCCCGTCCCGGCGACGGATCCACATGCAACTGCGACCGGGCCCCGGGTCGGGGTGGTCGAGCAGTTCCGGACCGCGGAACTCGACGGCTCCGGAGAAGCCCTTCAGACGGTCGGCCTCGGGGAGCTCGGGGATGCCCGCCGACCGGGCGAGCCCGGAGATGGGGGAGGCCCATCGCTCCGACGCCTCCGGGTCTGTCACCTTCGGCATCCGCTCGAACTCGCCGGTGAGCCCGTCGGGTCGGTGGAGCCCGGTGGCACCGAGCGAGGCGAAGACGACGTCGCCCGCCTCGCTCGTACCCGTGACCCGGATCTGGTTGGTCCGGCGCCCTCCCGCCAGCACCTCGGTCTTCAGGCTGATCTGGTGGCCGGTGGCCACGGTCGAGACGTACTGGGTGGTCATCCAGAGGGCCGGTCGCTCTGTGAGCGCCTCGGCGGCGGCGACCGACATGCCGATGGCCGATCCGCCGTAGAGCTGGCCGTCGATTCGCGCCAGGTGGTTGACCACGGTGACGTCGAACGTTCCGGGTTCGGCGGTGGGCTCGAGCCCGAAGAACTCGGCGTCAGCGTTCATCTCGGCACGGTACCCGGACCGGCGCCGGCGCCCCGCACCCCGACCGACTGTGCTTCCGTTGGGTGGGAGCGGTCCAAGTGGGGCTCCAAGGAGCGCGCATGGGGTCGGCGCGATGATCTGCGGCCGTCAGCTCCGTCTGCTGGAGGACGAAGCAAATCCCATCCACACGAGGACGCACCATGAGCGACAGCCCGATCGAGGCCGAGATCGTCGACACCACGACGACGACCACCGCCACCATCCGCGAGACCGTGGCGATGGTCGACGTGCGCGAGTTCTTCGACCGGTCCTTCGGGACCATCGGGGCGGTCCTGGCCGAACAGGGGGTGTCTCCCGTCGGTGCCGCTTTCGCCCTCTACCGGTCTCAGCCGAGCGACACTCTCGACATCGAGGTCGGCTTCCCCACCGATCGACCCGTCGCCTTCGATCGTGGCGTGGGGCCGAGCGAGATCCCGGGCGTCCGCGCCGCTCGCACGATCCACCGCGGCGGCTTCGACGGCCTGGCCGAGGCCTGGGGCCGGCTGGCCCAGTGGATCATCGGGGAGGGCGAGGTCCCGAGCCGCCCCTACTGGGAGGTGTACCTCACCGAGCCGTCACCCGACATGGACCCGGCCGACCTCCGTACGGAGCTGAACTGGGCTGTCGACGGCTGACGGAGCTTCCTGCATCTGGTGGGTCCGAGGTCTCGCCGCGGGCTGGCGCGGGTAGGGACGAGACATGAACGCAACCTTGCTTTGGATCGTCGCCGCCGTCCTCGTAGTGGTCGGCATCGTCCAGCTCTTCCAGGGACAGATATTGTTCGGCATCGTGTTGATCGTGCTGGGGTGTCTCGTGGGTCCGGGCGGCATCTCGCTGTTCAGGTCCCGTTCGGGCGCCTGACGGGCCGTGTCGGCGAAGACGGGCGAGCGGACGGGTTCCGGCACGGGAGGCGACGGCCTCCTGGCAGCCGGTGTCCTGGTCATAGCGCTGGTCCGTGGCGTGGCCAAGCGTCCCGTCGACGCTTCCGCAACCGCACCGCTCGACGGTCCTGTCCGGATCGACGGTGCTGTGGACCGACCTCGCCGGTCAGCGGCCGTCGAACGATCGAGGTCCGGATCGGTCTCGAGTGCACATGCACCCGGCTTCGTGGGGACGGCCAAGCAGGTGGCCGCCCGTAGCAAGGCCAACAACCTCACGCTCCTCGCTGCCGGTGTCGCCTTCTACGCGGTGATGTCGCTGTTCCCGGCGATGGTCGCAGTGGTGTCGGTGTACGGGCTGGTCGCCGATCCTGCCGAGGTGGCCGAGCAGATGGCCGATGTCGCGTCGGCCCTCCCCGAGGAGGCGGCCGACATCATCGTCGGCCGGATGGAGAGCCTGGCCGCGAGCGGCGACAGTTCGCTCGGCATCTCGGCCGCCATCGGCATCGCGGTGGCGCTGTGGAGCGCATCGAGCGGGATGTCGTGGCTGATGCGGGCCCTCACCCTGATCTACGACGGCGAAGAGACCCGAAAGTTCGTCCCGCTCCGCTCCTGGGCGCTGCTCCTCACCTTCGGTGCGGTCATCGGGTTGGCCGTCACCGTCATGCTCATCACAGCGGCGTCGTCGGTGGCCGGCTCGCTCGGCATCGGCGACATCGGCCAGCGCGTGGTGTCGGTCCTGCGGTGGCCGGTGCTGGCGCTGGTGATGATCTTCGGTCTGGCCCTCCTCTACCGGTTCGGCCCCGACCGCTCCGTTCCCCAGCGGGGCTGGGCGAGCTGGGGCGCCGGGGTGGGTATGTTCGTGTGGTTGGTGGCCTCGGCCGGGTTCGCTGTCTACGTGTCGGTCGCCGGCAACAACACCGAGAGCTACGGCTCGCTGGCGGGCATCATCGTCCTCATGCTCTGGTTGTGGCTCACCTGCGTGGCCATCCTCCTGGGGGCTCAGGT
>JAAZBK010000480.1 GCA_012513855.1 Acidimicrobiales bacterium | reverse complement strand
GATGAGCACCAGCACCGCGGCCACGGGGAGCGCGGCCAGGAAGAAGAGCAGGCCCATCCGCGTCAACCGGTCTCGCTGCGATCGGGTGGTGGGCGTGAGCACGACGGACACGCCCATTGGCTAGCGGTCCGATGCTCGGCCGACCCAACCGGTGGTGGCGTCGGCCGCTGGTGGGAGGTTCTTCGTGGTCGTCTCCCTCGGGTGGGGCAGGATTCACGGGTGACCGAATCGACTCCACCTGAACCATCGAACCCGTCGGGCTCGTCGCCGAGGTCGTCGGCATCGGGACGGGCCGGGTCGCCGCTGGCGCCGTTCATCGACGCCGGCCACGGCCGAGGAGGGCTACGCAAGCCGCGGGCCCGGTTCGGCGTCACGCCGCAGGCAGCAGCGGAGCTGCCCGAGGTCGATGGTCTCCTCGCCGGGGCCGCGCTCGTCGACATCACCCCGCCGCCGGGGCTGCCCAAGGCCGGCTATTCGGCCAACGCCCAGACCGGGGCCGGGTTCCACTCGCGGATCCGGGCGGCCATCACCCACCTCCGCTCCGGTCGTTCCTCGATCGCGATCGTGCAGCTCGACCTGCTCGGCGGATCGCCGGTGCTCCAGCACCTCATCGCCCGGGCCGTGGCCGAGCGCACCGACGTCCCCCTGGCGGGCATCTGGTTGGGCGCCACCCACACCCACGCCGGGCCGGGCCAGTTCCTGGGTTCCGACTTCTACAACATCCATGCGTCGAACAAGGCGGGCTTCGACCCGGCCTGGACGCAGTTCCTGGTCGACCGGATCGCCGGCGGGATCATCGAGGCCCACGACACCCGCGGCCCGGCCCGGCTGGCGGTGGGCACCACCGAGATCTGGGGACTCACCCGCAACCGGTCCCACGACCCCCACGTCCACAACCGCACGATCACCGACAAGCGTCGCGATCCTCAGCGCAAGTGGGTGGCGGTCAATCCGGAGCTCCACCTGATCAGGGTCGACAAGGTCGCCGACGGAGGGGCCACCGAGCCCCTCTCCGCCGCGGTGGTCTTCTCGATCCACGGGACCGGCATCTCCCAGAAGGACCACCTCTACAACGCCGACCTCTGGGGCTACCTCAAGGAGGAGCTGGGCCACCGCATCGAGACCGACCGCGGCAGCCGCCCGGTGGTGGGGGCGATGGAGGGCACCCACGCCGACGTGGCTCCCGCGCTGCGTCCTGGGCTCGCCGGTCACCGCGAGGCCCGCCGCATCGGTTGCGGCATCGGTGCCGAGGCCCACGAGCTGTACCGCTCGCTGGGCGACGAGCTGCACGATGACGTGCGCATCCAGGCTGCGTTCCGCGAGGTCGACCTGTCCGTCGACCGGCGCATCGACGGCATCGAGCTGGCCGCCCGACCGGCGGTCGGCACGGCTCTCACCGCAGGGGCGATGGAGAACGTCACCCCGGTCCTGCACCGGCTGCCCACGTTCAAGGCCGGACAACCCAAGCGGTGGGGCACCGACAACTCCCAGGGCGTCAAGTGGGTGCTCGGCTCCCGGTGGCTCCAGCCGCTGGTGCTCCCGCTGACCGGGTTCCCGCGGGTGATGCCGCTCCAGGCGCTGCGGGTCGACGACACGCTGTTCGTGGGAACTCCCTTCGAGACCACCGTCGAGTCGGGCCGGCGGATGGTGCGAGCGATCGAGGCCGGGGCGGCCCCGGGCGACGCGGAGCGGGTGGTGGTGGCCTCGGTGGTCAACGACTACTGGGGCTACGTGGCCACCGAGGAGGAGTACTCCCGCCAGTTCTACGAGGGCGGCCACACCCTGTACGGACCCAACACCGAGGCGTTCACGTCGGCCCAGCTGGCGCGGCTGGTCACCGATTCCGCTGGGTCCGACGTGTTCACCGACGCGGTGCGGGAGCGGCGCTGGAACGTCGGCGTGCGCCGGTTCCTGGCCTCGCCGGCCACGGGCCCGGCCCCGGAGCGACGGTTCGAGAGCATCGCCCGGTTCAGCGACCCGACCGCCACGGTCGACGGAGCGTGGGAGCAGACCTGGGTCGACGTCGCCCCCGGTGGGCTGAGCTGGCACGATCCGCTGGTGCTGGTCGAGAGCAGCGACGACGACGGCGAGACGTGGACGCCGGCGGAACAGGGCGGTCGACGGGTCGATGACCAGGGCTGGTCGCTCTCGGTCTCCCACGAAGGTCGGGTCGGGGGCGACGACGACAGCGAGGTTTCGGGCCACCGCTACCGCGTCCGCTGGCACGACCCGGTGATGCGCTTCGGGCGAAAGCACCGCTTCGTGCTCCTGGCCAACGCCGACCGCCCCCGGGTGGAGGGCCTCGCCTTCGACTGACGGCAGGTGTGAGCACTTCGGTCGGATTGTTCGACTGGACTGCTCACACCTTCGATCATCCGGGCACGAGATCGATCGTCGTGCGATCATCTCGGGCCATGACCGAGACGATCGCTGACCGATACCGACGCCTGGCCGGTCTCATGGCCAACACCGTCGCCGCGGTGGACCCCCACCGTTGGAACGACGCCTCCCCGTGCCTCGACTGGTCGGCACTCGACGTGCTGCGCCACGTCATCGAGACGCAGGGGCTCGTCGCCGGGTTCGTGGGCCGTGAGCTGGCCCCGGGGCCCATCGTCGGCGGCGATCCGCTCGGGGCGTGGATCTCTGCGTCCGACCAGATCCAGAACCAGCTCGACGATCCCGTCTATGCGGTCGAGACCTTCGACGGTGGCGCGGGCCCCATGTCGTTCGAGTCAGCGGTCGACCGCTTGCTCAACCTCGACCTCGTCATCCATCGGTGGGACATCGGCGCTTCGGTCGACCTGGCGGTCGAGATCGACCCCGAAGACGTCGCCTGGGCGACCGCCGCGGCAGAGGCCATGGGAGACGACATCCGGAGCGAAGGCGTCTGCGGCCCGGCGCTCGATCCGCCCGCCGACGCTTCACCGCAGGTGCGCCTGCTCGCCTACCTCGGGCGCAAGGCCTGGTAGTCCGCCCGGCCGGTGACCCGCCCCGACGTGGTGCGTGCTAGCCCATTCGGGTGCCTCCGTTGACGTTGCTCGCCTCCATCCCCAGCCCATCGGTCAGCGTCTGGGAGATCGGTCCGTTCTCGCTGCACCTCTACGGGCTGTGCATCGCCCTCGGCGTCGTGGCGGCCGTGACCATCTCGTCGAGGCGGTGGCAGGCCCGGGGCGGCCACCCCGACGACATCACCACCATCGCCCTCTGGGCGGTCCCCGCTGGGGTGATCGGCGCTCGGCTGTACCACGTCATCACCGACTGGAAGAAGTACCAGGACGACTGGGCGGGCGCGCTGAACATCACCCAGGGTGGGTTGGGCATCCCCGGCGGCATCGCGCTGGGGGTGATCGTCGGGTTGATCGTGGTCAGGCGCAACGGCTGGCCCACCCGCGACCTGCTCGACGTGGTGGCTCCCGCCATCCCGGTGGCGCAGGCCATCGGTCGTCTGGGCAACTGGTTCAACCAGGAGGTGTTCGGCAAGCCGTCCGACCTTCCCTGGGCGTTGGAGATCGACCTCGAGCACCGGCCCGCGGGCCTCGAACACCACGAGACCTTCCATCCGACGTTCCTGTACGAGGGCCTCTGGAACCTGGCCCTGGCCGGCTTCCTCGTGTGGCTGGACCGCCGCAAGGCGTTGCGCCGGGGAGAGCTGTTCCTCCTCTACGTGTTCGGCTACTCGATCGGTCGCCTGTGGGTCGAGAACATCCGCTCCGACGAGGCGTCGCTGATCCTGGGCGTGCGGGTGAACATCTGGATGAGCGTGATCGTCGCCCTGGTGTCGGCCGCGGTGTTCGCGTGGAACCGACGCAAGCCTGCGCCCGTCGGCGATCTCGCTCCGGCTGGGGCCGGCGTCACCGGAGCAGGTGCGCAGCCTCTGCCTGAGGACGGTTCCGACGCGGCAGGCGGCCGGCCCGACGAGCCGGGGGACGGCGACGCGGCCGAGCCCGACGCGACCGGCTCCGATGACGGCGACGGCGATCCCGACACCGACCCCGATGACAGCGATGGTGGCGACGACGGCGGCCATCGACGCGACGCCGGCCGAGGTGGTCCCGCCGACTGATCCGGGTTGGGCAGGCGCTGGGGTGGCGTCTCAGCCGGGATGGCTGAGGGCGCCCGGTTCCACCACCGGCGGCTGCACCACCACGAGCACCATGTCGACCGTACGGCGTCGGGTGTTCACGTAGGCGTGCGGGCGGTCGGCCTCGAACAGGACCGCTCCTCCGGGCTGGACGTCGTGGCTGGCGTCATCGACCTCGAGCGTGAGCACGCCCGAGAGGACGGCGATCAGCTCCCGCGTCCCGGGCAGGTGGCCCTCGGACTCGTGGCGGTCCTCGCCCGACAGCTGCCATCGCCACAGCTCGACGTGCTCGTTCCGATCGGTGCCCACCAGCAGGTCTCCCCACGAACCTTCGCTGCCGCTCCAGAGGCGGACGATCTGGTCCGGGGCGATGATGCGAACGTTGGCGCCGTCGGTCAGCTCCACCATCTGGGCGAGGGTGACGCCGAAGGCATCGGCCACCCGGCACAGGGTTCCGATGCTCGGGTTGGTGCGGCTCTGCTCGATCTGGACGAGCATCCCCTTGCTCACCCCCGAGCGGGTGGCCAGCTGGTCGAGGCTCCAGCCCCGGTCGGCTCGGAGGGAGCGGGTGTTGCGGGCGATGGCGTTCGCCACGTCCTCGGGATCGGGCACCCCTCGACGCTATCCGCCCCGCCTCGCCGGGTGGCGGTCAGCGTAATGACCTAGTTGGTGCATTATCTTGCTCAGTCGGTAGAGTGCACCGGTCGTATCAGCAGAGTGAACACCTCGGAGGTGGGGTGATGGCGATAGTCCTGGCGCTGGGCGCGGCGGCCTTCTACGGCTCGGCCGACTTCATGGGGGGTCTCGCCACCCGTCGGAGCGCGGCTCTCACCGTGGCCTTCGGAGCTCAGGTCTCGGGGGTGCTCGTGCTGCTCGGAGGTCTGGCCCTGCTCGGGCCGGCCACGATCACCGGCGCGGACCTGGGATTCGGTGCACTGGCGGGACTCTTCGGCGGCATCGGCCTGATCCTCATCTACCGGGCTCTCGCTGCCGGTCCGATGAGCGTGGTGGCACCCACCAGCGCGCTGAGCGCAGCGTCGGTTCCGGTGCTGGCGGGTCTCCTGCTGGGCGATCGGCCCGAACCGCTGGCCCTCACCGGCATAGCCATCTCCTTCGTGGCGGTTCTGCTGATCACCTGGGAGCGCACCGAACCAGGTGTGGCACGACGGGTGAGCCGGAGGGTCGTCCTGGCCGCGCTGGCGGGCGGAACCCTGTTCGGACTCTTCTTCGTGGCGCTCCACCAGGCCGATCCGAACGCAGGGCTCTGGCCGCTCCTGGCGGCTCGGGCCGCGAGCCTTCCGGTGCTGGCGGCCTTGTTGCGGCGCAGCGGTTCGGCCCTCTCGTCCGAACGTGGGCTGATGGGGACCATCGTGGTGTCCGGCGCGCTCGACATGCTCGCCAACATCTTCTTCCTGCTGGCGACCCGCCACGGCATGCTCGCCGTGGTCTCGGCGCTCACCGGCCTCTATCCGGCGACCACCGTGATGCTGGCCCAGACCCGGCTGGGCGAGCGGATGCGTGGGGTTCAGGGAGCCGGCCTGGCGGTGGCCGCGCTGGCGGCGGTGATGGTGGCGGTCTGAGAGCGGACCCGGACCACCGATAGGGTTCCCCCGTGTCCGATCAGCCGTTCGATGGTGAGCCCCCGGCCGAGGGCCGATCCGAGCCCGAGGTCGAGATCGACCTCACCGCGTTCCTTCCCGAGAGCGTGGTGATCGAGGGCCGGCCCGACGTCGACCTGGTGGCCATCGAGTCGGAGGGGGCGGCGCCCCGTGGCGATGAAGGCCAGCCCGCAACCCCGGTGCCGGCCGACGTCGCGCCACCGGAGTCACCCGAGTCACCGGATGTCGCGGACCACGCTGAGCCGGTGGTCGACGGCGGCTCCGCGGATCCGACGCCAGCGTCGAGCGACGACGGGCAGGCGCGTCAGGCGACCGATCAGGACGGGATCGACGCCGAGCTGATCGACTCGTTGGAGCGGGATCTCAACGCGGTCGACGCGGCCCTCGAGGCGATCGACGCCGGCACGTACGGGAGCTGTGCGGTGTGCGAGGCACGGATCGCGGCCGAGCACCTGTCGGCCGACCCGGTTCGCCGGACCTGCGCCGAGCACGCCTGAGGCACCCGCTTCCGGCAGCCTGCCGCGGCGGGTCAGATGCGGTCGGCCTCGATGGCGAGCGTGTGGGCGGCATCGACCAGCGAGACCCGCTCACCCACCGACATGCGGCCGTCGGAGCCGACCTCGACGCTCACCGCGTCGAGGTTCGACAACCTCGGCCGGCCGGCGGCGCCGAGGTGGCGCTCCAGCGCGTACATCACGCCGCCGTGGGTGACGGCGAGCACGTCGCCATCGGGGACCGCCCGGGCGATGGCCACCAGCGCCACCTCGAGGCGCGCCCACAGATCGGCGTCTGGCTCCCAGCCGTCGGGCCAGCGCGGCGATCCGTCGGCGTCGGGCACGAAGCCGGCCGGATCGTCGGGGAGCAGTCCGGGCCAGCGCTCGTGTATCTCGGTTCGGGTGAGACCGGACAGCGGCCCGGCGTCGCGTTCGCGCAGTCCGGCCTCGGTGGCCAGGTGGTCCACGCCTAGAAGTCGGGCGATGATCTGGCCGGTGACGGCGGCCCTCTCCAGGTCAGAGGTCACCACGGCGTCGATGGTCCCCACGCGGGCGGCGGCCTCGACGGCCTGGTCGCGACCCCGATCGGTGAGCGGCGGATCGGCCTGACCCTGCCAGCGGCCGTCGGCGTTCCAGGTCGACTCTCCGTGGCGAACTAGCAGGATCCGGGTCATGGGCCGTCACGGTACCGGAGGGTCCACAGCGTCCCGAATGGGGTGGTTCGGGCGTCACCGGTAGGCTCGTTGCCCACCATGGCCTTAGTTCGGCTCTTCGCCGCCGCTCGTACCGCTGCCGGCACCGCCCGCGACCAGGTGCCGGGTGGAACGGTCGCCGAAGTCATCGATGGCACGGTCGCGCGCTACGGCCCGGACTACGCCGCCGTGCTCGCCAGTTGCAAGGTGTGGCTCAACGGCGTCGAGGTGCCGGGGGACACCCCGGTGGGCGACGACGACGAGATCGGCGTGCTGCCACCCGTCTCGGGCGGTGCGGCGTGAGCCCCAAGCCGCCGCCGCGGCCGGCGCGGCCGGCGCGCCCTTCGCCCGGTGCCTCGGGTGGCGCGCCGTCGGGCCCTCGTCGCCCGCCCCGGCCTCCCGAAGCTCGTCGCCGCGACGGCGTCGACCCCAGGCCGAACGGTCGCGGAGCGCCAGCAGAGAGTCGCCGTTCGCCCGCCGGGGCGACCTCGCCCGGTCAGCCGAGCCCCGATCGACGGGCCGAGAAGCCGCAACTGCCCGGACCCCGACCCGAGCGTCGCCGTACTCCCCGCCAGCAGGGGCCCGGATCCGGCGGACCCGTCACGTCGTCGGTTCGCTTCAAGGACGCTCCGCCGGCCGCTCCGGTGCCGGTGGAGCCGGTGGTCGCCCCAGCCGAGGACCCGGCCTCGGAGGTCACCGACGAGGTCACGACGCCCAAGCAACGGCTTCGGCCCGCCAGGGAACCACGGCCCGACCCCGCCGAGCTCCTCCCGCCCACGGAATCGCCGCGCAGCGCCTTCCGAAAGCGCTACGGGGTGGCCTACGACACCCAGGGGCCCCGGATCCGGATCGGTGTCCTGTGGGCCGCCTCGGTGGCGCTGGCGCTGGCCTTCCGTCCGTTGCGGCCGTACGGCCTGGCCACGCTGTACGCGGTGGTCGCCGGAGCGGCCGCGCTCCAGGTGGTCGACGCCTGGCACGCGGTGCGCAGCGGAGCCGATCGCTGGGTGGCGGCGCTGGGCGCGTCGACCCTGCCGATGCTGGCCACGCTCGGGGTGGGACCGCTCGGGGCGGGTCTGCTCGCCATGGTGGCGGCGTCGCTCGTGGCCGCTGCCATCCGCCAGGACCGTCAGATGTCTTTGGTCGCCGCAGCGGGACACACCGTCCTCTCGGCGGGTCTCTGCGGTATGGCCGCGGCATCGATGGTCCTGCTCGCCGACTACGAGATCGGCGCGGTCATCATCCTCGCGGTGATCGTCATGGTCTACGACGCGAGCGACTACGTGGTCGGCTCGGGTGCCGGCAACGGCTTGGAGGGGCCGATAGCCGGCGGGCTCTTCATCGCAGCCGTCACCGCGGTGTTCGCGGTGACCAACGCCCCGCCGTTCCGCGGACCCGACATCTGGACCTTCGCGGTGCTGGCCGCCGTCACCTGCCCGGCCGGGCAGATCCTGGCGTCGGCCATGTTGCCGTCGGCCTCGGTCCGTGCTCCCGCGCTGCGGCGGCTCGACTCCTGGCTCATCGTCGCTCCGGCGTGGGCGGGCCTCGTGGGCCTGTACCTCCAGCGCGCGGCCTGAACCCGTCGTACAGTGCACGTGATGGATCAGGACCTGGTGCGGATCCTCGCCGACGAGTACATGGCGGAGATCAGAAGCCTCCCCTTGGCAGACCTGCGCGCCCTTCGCAACGAGTGCCAGCACGTCGAGACCCAGCTCTCGTACCTGCGCCGCCTGGTCCAGGGCCGTCACGACATAGCCACCGGTGAGATCGAACGTCGTCGCGGCGGTGGATCGCCCGACGACGTTGCCAGCCTGGTCGAGCGGTTGCCAACGATCCTCGCCGACCGCATCCACGCGCCCGGGTCGGGCCGTCTCCCGTCGTCGATGGAACCGGGTGAGGGCGACGGTCGCCTGTTCGAGGAGCTGGAGGCCATCACCGAGGCGGCGTCCCTCGACGCCCCCGACCAGGTCACCGACGGAGACCTCGCCAGGGCAGCGGAGCAGTTGGCTGCGCTCGAACTGGAGGTGTCGTCGTTGCGGCGTCAGCTCTTCGACCGCATCGACACCCTCCAGGCCGAGCTCACGCGGCGCTATCGCGACGGCGAGACCACGGTCGAGGACCTCCTCGCCGGTTCCGACTGACGTCCACCGAGCACGCGGGGTGGCCCAGCGCGCCACGTTCGGTTTTCGGTGGGTGACCGAGGGTGACGTACCGTTGCACCCATGAACGAACTCGAGGAGCGCTGGCGCGATCTCGGCGAGTTCATCCGCGAGCAGCGACGGGTCGGGCACCTCTCCCTCCGCAAGCTCTCGGAGATGGCCGGGATCTCCAACCCCTACCTCAGCCAGATCGAGCGCGG
>JAAZBK010000479.1 GCA_012513855.1 Acidimicrobiales bacterium | reverse complement strand
CCCACGGGGTCGATGCCCACGATCTCGCCCGCGTCGCGCCCCACCTTGTCGGGGGAGTAGCAGTGCAGACCCACCAGCTCCAGATCGGGCTGGTGGCGGATCCGCTGGATCATCTCGCTGCCCACGTTTCCGGTGGCGACCTGGAACACCCGGATCGGGAGGTCCTCGGAACGGTGCGTGCTCATGTGTCGGTCTGTCCTCGTTCGTGGGCTCGTCGCCCGCCGGCATCGGTAGAGGATGCCAGGCGTGGAGGGCCCGGCGGGCGTGGTCGGGCCTGGTCGGGTGGGACGGGTTGGATGCGCACCTGGGACCCGGTAGAGATGGGCCATGGACGAGGACGGGGCAACGGAGCCCTCATTCCCGGAGCAGGAGTGGCCCACCCTCATGATGAGGGGGATCACCAAGCGGTGCGCTCGCTGCGGAGGCCGCAAGATCTACGACAGCTGGTTCCGCATGAAGGAGCGCTGCCCCACCTGCGGGTTCCTGTTCGAGCGCGAACCCGGCTTCTTCGTAGGCGCCTACCTCATCAACTTCGCGGTGGTGATCGTGCTGCTCTTCGTGGCGTGCATGGGCTTCGTGGCGATGAAGGCCATCGACCCCGAAGCCAGCGCCACGGTCCCACTCGTGATCTGCGGGGTCGTGGCCCTGGTGGTCCCGTTGGTCTTCTACCCCTTCGCCCGCACGATCTGGGCCGCTCTCCACCTGGCCTCGTCTCCCATCGAACCCCAAGAGGTCGACGCTGCCGCGGCGTTCCTCCGGGGCGATCCGGTACCGGCACCGTCGCTGTCGACGGGGTCCATCGGTCCCCGGGGGAGACGGGCCGCCGACCGTGGCGACCTGGCAGGACCTACGCCGGGGAGCTGACCTCGTCGGGGCGCGGCTCGGCGATCAGCCGGGCGATCTCGGCTCCGAGCGCCAGGTCGTCGATCTGGCCGAAGGCGTCGGCGCGCAGTCGACCCGCCCGGTCGACGAGTAGCAGGCTGGGCGTGCCTCGAAGGCCGAGGCGACGCATGGTCACCGGCATCCCCCCGCTGGCGGCCGGCTCGTCGACGGCCACCGGGAACGTGATCCGGTACTCGTGGAGGAACGCCTTCAGCGCCACGGGCGTCATGGCCTCGTGGTGCTCGAACACGGTGTGCAGGCCCAGGACGGTGACGTCGGTCCCGAACGTGGCGGCCACCCGACTGGCCTGGGGCAGGCCGTGCGACACGCATCCCGGGCACAGCATCTGGAACGCCTCGATCACCACCACCTCACCCCTGAGGGAGGCGATCGTGGGCGGGTCTGTGGTGTTGAACCACTCAGAGACCGCCAGCTCCGGCATCGGCGGATGGTCAGCCATGGACCGGAAGCTAGTGGGACCGACCAGAGAGCGGAGATGTGGCTGTCGAGGCTTGTGCTAGCCATCACGGTCTGACCGGCGTGCGAGCCGCGCTGACACCCAGGAGGAACGTCGCAGATGAACACCGATGGAACCCACGTCGCCGGAAAGGTGATCGTGATCACCGGGGCCGGAGGAGGCTTCGGCCGGCTCGTGGCCCAGATGGGGGCGAAGTTGGGTGCGCGGATCGTCGCCGCCGACGTGAACGCCGAGGGGCTCGACGAGACCGTGGCTTCGATCACCGACGAGGGCGGCACCGCGGTGGGGGTGACGGCCGACGTCACCTCGAAGGCGGATTGCGATCGGGTCGCCGCAGCGGCCGTCGAGCAGTTCGGGTCCATCGACGTGCTCGTGAACAACGCCGGCATCATGCCCCTGGCGTTCTTCGCCGACCACGAGCAGGCGTGGGAAGCGTGGGATCGCGCCATCGACATCAACTTCAAGGGCGTGGTCCACGGCATCGCCTCGGTCTACGACCAGATGGTCGAGCAGGGCCGCGGTCACATCATCAACATCTCGTCGATCTACGGAAACCACGGGGTGGCCGGCTCGGGCGTCTACAGCGCCACCAAGGCTGCGGTGGGCGTGCTCTCCGATGCCCTCCGGGTGGAGTCGCAGGGCAAGATCAAGGTCACCACCGTCCGTCCCACCGGAGTCCCGGCCACGGGCCTCGGTCTCACCGTCGTGAACTACGAGGCGACGGTGGGCATCACCGGTCAGAACACCGAGCGCTTCGGTCAGAAGCTGGGCGACTGGCTGGGAGGGAACCTCGGCGAGGGAGCAGACCCCGACGACGTGCGGTACTGGACCCTCGACCCCACCGAGCTCGCCGAGCAGATCATCGCGGTGATCGACACCCCGTGGGGAGTGACCATCAGCGACATCACGGTGCGCGCCACCGGCGAGGACTACGTGCTCTGACCCGGCCCCCCACCCGGACCGGGTGGCGAGCGCCGGAGCCTCAGGTGGGCTCGGTGGTCGCGGTCTGACGGTCGAACCAGCGGGTCAGCTCGCTACGGGATCGGAGGTCGAGCTTGCGGTAGATCGCGGTGAGGTGGCGTTCGATCGACTTGGTGCTGAGGAACATGGTGGTGGCGGCCTCCTGGTTCGTCGCTCCGTCGGCCACGAGCCGGGCCACCTGCTGCTCCTGAGGGCTGAGCAGATCGATCTCGGCGGGTACCGGTCCACCTTCAGGACCCACCCGGCCGCCCGCCGCCCTCAACTCGGCGTGGGCCCGGCTGGCCCACGGCGCCGCGCCGAGCCTGGTGAAGTCGGCATGGGCCTTCACCAGGACGACCCGACCGTCACGCCGACGGCCGGCACGACGGAGCCGCTCGCCGAGGACGAGCTCGGTGCGGGCCCTCTCGAACGGGACCGCCATGAGGTCGTGCAGGGCCATGGCTTCCGCCGCCAGAGCGTCGATCTCCCCGTCCCGGGCCAGGAGGATCCGGCCCCGCTTGGCCACGGCCATCCCGAGGCGGTGGTCGCACCGGGTCGCTGCCATCTCGAGCTCCCCGACGGCGCTCAGTGCTTCGTTCGGCGAGCCTGTCCGGGCGAGCGCTTCGATCAGGTCGCCGGCGAACAGATCCACCCCGGGATGTCCCAAACCCATCTCGCTGGCGAGGCGTCGGGCGCGGCTGGCGT
>JAAZBK010000478.1 GCA_012513855.1 Acidimicrobiales bacterium | reverse complement strand
TGCCTGTCGATGGCGCACTGCGGCCTCATGAACCCTGCCGACCTCGCAGCCGAGTCCGGACCCGGGGCGCGCTACGTGATCGGCGAGGGTCCCGAGCCGGACTGATCTCCGTCGGCCCGATCTCCGTCGGCCTGATCTCCGTCGGCCTGGGACCCTCGCCGGCAACGGCCGTGCCGCCGGGGTGGCGACCGGGCGGGTGGGGCTAGAGACCGACCTGACGAGCGGCGATCGCCCGGTAGGTGGGATCGCCGGTCGCCGCTTCCTCCAGCCGGCAGGCGTAGACGAGCTTCGCGGCGTGGGCGTCTCGGGACGTGGAGGCCCGGAGGCTGATCTCGTCCCAGCTCGACGGGGTCGTGCTGGTCTCCGGTCTGTCGGCGCTCGCCAGGTCGGGCTGGCCGGTCAGCCGGCCGAACGAGGCGAGGGCGGCGGCCACGGCCTGAGCCGTTCGCAGAGCCAGCTCGTCGGCTGAGGGCCGGTCGAGGAAGCCGACCAGGGAGCGGGCGGCGCGGGTACCCGTGACCAGGTGGAGGGTGCCGAAGTCCCCGGGTTCGGTGTGGTGGGCGATCACTGCGGTCGCCACCTCGTCGAGCAGCCCATCGTGGACGCGCAGCTGGTCCAACGCCTGCGCGAACCGAGGGACTCCGGCCACTCGACCGAGGTCCGTCGCCGCTCCGCTCAGATCCTGGGCATCGGTCACGATGAGGGCCAGGACGTCGGCGAACGAGGCGCTTCCCTGACCAGCCGGCATGGCCGCTATCGGGGTGTTCACCTCGGTCCAGTTCCGGAGGGCGTTGGCCACCTGTCCCGGGTGGCCGGCGTCCACGGCCAGTTCGAGCCGGATGATGGCGTGGAAGAACTGGGCGGACGGAGCACCGATCAGCGCTGGCAGCCGCTCCGACAACGTCGCCTCGATTCCCCGCTCGGCGATCTGGGCCGCATCGGATTCCAGCCACTCCGGGCGTTCTCTCGCGACGAGGTATCCGTCGTTCGCCTGAGCTCGGTACCAGCCCTCCAGCTCAGCGTCGTCGGCGCCCAGGCGGTGGGCTGCCACCAGGGCCATGGCCAGGTGGTTGATGAAGTAGCCGGTGGCCTGGGGCGAGTAGTCGAGCTCGGCATCCAGGAGCCGGTGCAGGGTGGAGGGATCGACGGTGGAGGTGTTGAGGGTGGAGGGATCGAGGGTGGAGGGATCGACGGTGGAGGAATTGAGGGTGGGGAGGGTGCGTTCCATGCGCGGGACGGTAAGACCTCAAGTGAACTTGAAGTCAAGCGATTCCCGCCCGAACCTGCCGGGGACTGGTTCCTGCGCCCCGGCAGGGCTCACCCTCCCGCCCGGGTCGTGGCCGCGGCGTCGGGCGCCGGCTCGAGCCATGGCCGCGGCGCTCGTCACCCGGCCGCGCCGTCATCGTCGGGTTCGGGTTCGGGTTCGGGCTCGTCGCCGTCGTCGCCATCTCCGTCGTCTCTGTCGGCGTCATCTCCGTCGGCCTGGTCGGCGTCGGGTTTCTTTCCTCGGCCGGGGCGTTGTTGGTTGTGGCAGGAGCACAAGAGGCGGCCGTTGTCTATGTGGGTTTCACCGCCGTCGCAGTGTTCGACGATGTGGTCGACCTGGCACCGCTCGGCGTCGACATCGCAGGTGGGGTGGGAACAGACGCGGTCGCGGATCTGGACGGCTCGGCGGAGGAGTCCTTTGAAGAACCGGTCGGGGCTGGTCATGTTCACCGGTTG
>JAAZBK010000477.1 GCA_012513855.1 Acidimicrobiales bacterium | reverse complement strand
TGAGCCGCCCCGGGTCTGGTGCAGTCGTGGTTAGTGGGTGGTGGCCATGGTGGCCGGTGGGTTCTGGGCGTGCCAGATGGCTTCGTGCTCGACGGGCGGTCGGTGGCCGAGCTCGCCGTGGAGGCGGGCGGTGTTGTACCAGTCGATCCACTCGATGGTGGCGAACTCGGCCTGGGCTCGGGTCCGCCACGGCCCGGCCCGGGCGATGAGCTCGGCCTTGTAGGTGCCGTTGAGGGCCTCGGCCATGGCGTTGTCGAACGAGTCTCCAACGGTGCCGACCGAGGCGGCGATGCCGGCCTCGGCCAGGCGCTGGCTGTAGCGGTAGCTGGTGAACTGGCAGCCCGCATCGGAGTGGCAGCGCAGCCCTTCGGTGGTGGTGTCTCGGCGGAAGATGGCCATCTCCAGCGCGTCGAGGACCAGCTCGGTGCGGAGGTGGCTGGCGACCTGCCAGCCGACGATGACCCTCGAGTAGACGTCGAGGACGAACGCCACGTAGAGCCAGCCCTCCCAGGTCGCCACGTAGGTGATGTCGGTGACCCACAGCTGGTTCGGGGCCTCCGCAGTGAAGTCCCGCTCGACCAGGTCCGGCGGCCTCGGCGCCGTGGTGTCGGGGGTCGTGGTCCGGGCCCGGCGGCCCCGCTGCACCCCGGCCAGGCCCTCCTCGGCCATGAGCCGCTCAACGGTGCAGCGGGCGATCTGGTGGCCCTCGCGGACCAGAGCGGCGTGGACCCGTCGGGCGCCGTAGACCTGGTAGTTGGCCTCCCACACCCGACGGATCTCGACCTTCCAGGCCTCGTCGCTGAGCGCCCTGGCCGAGGCCGGCCGGGCCTTCGCGGCGTAGTAGGAGCGCTCGGGCAAGTCGAGGACCCGGCACATCGCCGCGACCGACCAGCGATCCCGGTGAGCGTCGATGAACGCCACGCTCACCGGCACCGGGGGTCGGCCTCCTGGGCGAAATAGGTAGTCGCCGCCTTGAGGATCTCGATCGTGCGCTGCTGGTCGGCCACCTCCTTGCGCAGCCTACGGATCTCAGCGAGCTCCTCGGTCGTCGGGCCGGTCTCCAGCCCGGCGTCGCGGCGGGCCTGCTTGACCCAGTTCCGCAACGTCTCCGGCGACCCGATCCCCAGATCACGGGCCACCTCAGGGATCTTCCGGCCCCGCTCGATCACCTCAGCGATCGCTCGACGACGCAGCTCCGGCGAGTACTTCGACGGACGTGCCATGACAGCAGTCTCCTTCTCCGCGACCCGAAGGCCACGAAATCGAGACTGCACCGAACCCGGGGCAGCTCAGGGTCGCAGCGACCACTCGCACTCGTCGACGCACGAAGCCACCGTCCGGCTCAGGCAGCTGCAGCCATGTCTCGCGCAGGCCGGCAGCGGCTCGACGCAACGGGTCGAGATCATGGGGTTGGACCGCGACACCTGCAGCGATCACGACGTCATAGGGGTCGTCGAGCAACAGCCCATGCTTGGTCGCGAAGTGCCGGAAATACGTCATCTCCGAGACGCCCGCCGCGGCCGCGATCTCAGCCACCGTTGTCGAATCGAAGCCCTTGCGCTCGAACAACTCCAACCCCGCATACAGCAGTCGAGCGTGTGTCTCCTCCCACGTCGCCGACATCACACCCTCGCGCACAGCACTATGTTAGTCACTAACATACCCGTGTTGTGCGGGTTGAGAGGCTGCCGCGTCGCTCTGGTCCGAGCGGCGGGGTGAGCGATGCGAATCCGTTCTCGGGCACCCACAGCTCGACACCGTGAATCGCTGCTTCGGCGAGCCCGAGCGAGAGGAACAGCAGGGAGCGTGATCTGCTCGATGTCTCCTGGCCGAAGGACACGCCGTCCACCTGTTGCTTGCGACGACTGATGTTGATCTGGCGGTGGTGGAGCTCCCCGGGTCAGCGTGCGCGGGCGAGGGCGGCGCGGGCGAACCGGTCGGCCGAGCCGGGTGCGTGGCCGAAGAAGAGCGACGGTTCGGTGAGCTCGAGCTCCAGCAGGACCGGTCGGTCGTCGTCTCCGGCGAGCAGGTCCACGCGGGCGTAGAGGGGGGCGCGTCCGAAGCGCTCCACGAGGTGCGCCACCGCTGCGTCGGCCACGGCCACCTCCGCCGGGGTGGCGTCACGGGTGCCCATGTCCTCGGGTGCGAAGAGGGCGTCATCCAGCTCGGCGCCGCGCTGCAGGAGCGGTCCCTTGCGCAGCGCGTGGCTGACGACGCCGTCGACCACGACCACAGCGGTCTCCCCGCGCGTGTCCACCGACGCCAGGTACGGCTGTGCCATCACGACCCGTCCCTCCCTAAGCAGCGAGTCGGCGTGTGAGACGGCCCGGGCCCGTTCGGTGGCGTCGTCGAGGAGGTAACGGGCGGTGTTGCGCGCCCCGGCCGAGATCGCCGGCTTGATCACCACCTCGCCCGACTCGCCCAGGAGCGGTCCGGCAGACGGCGGCCGGTCGAGCGTCTCCGGGTCGGCCGGGTCGAGGAAGGTGGTGGGCACCACAGGCAACCCGGCGTCGGCCAGGTCACGCAGGTAGCGCTTGTCGATGTTCCAGGTCAGCACCTCGGGCGGGTTGTGCAGCGCGGTGCG
>JAAZBK010000476.1 GCA_012513855.1 Acidimicrobiales bacterium | reverse complement strand
GGCGCGCTCGCCCTGGTTCATCCCCCAGGGGTTCATCTGGTTCTCCATCGAGCGGTAGGCGTTGCCGAGCTCGGACGGGAAGTTCGACTCCATCAACGACAGGTAGCGTCGCATGTCGAGGATCTTGTCGAGGATCTCGATGTTGACCGGGCAGATCTCGTCGCATGCCTTGCAGGTGGTGCAGGACCACACCTCTTCGGGGGTGATCCGCTCGAACAGCGAGCTCGACTCGATGGTGATCTCGGGAACGGTGCTGATGGGCGGCGACACCGCGGGGGTACCCGAGGCTGCCATCACCTCGCCGCTCTTGAGTACGATCTCGCGGGGGTCGAGCGGCTTGCCGGTGTTCTGGGCGGGGCAGACGCTGGTGCATCGGCCGCACATGGTGCAGGCGTCGGTGTCGAGCAGCTGCTTCCAGGTGAACTCCTCGACCGTGGAGGCACCGAAGTTCTCCAGCTCGGTCTCCATGAGGTTCGGCATGGCCCGCATGGCGCCCTTGGGGCGGTCCTTGTCGCGCAGGTACATGTTCAACGGCGACGTGAACATGTGGCGCATCATGGTGACGGGCAGGATCACCAGGAAGGTGATGAAGGAGAAGACGTGGATGAGCCACCAGACCTGGTGGCCGCCGTGGACGTTGCCCATCCCGTCGACCAGCGTGGCGATGGGCCAGCCGATGAACGACCACCTCTCGTACTCGGGCATGCCCTCGGCGGCGATGCGCCAACCCTCGGTGGTGAAGCCCGTGACCGCCAGGGCGAGCAGGGTGCCCAGGCCGAGGACGTGGTCGACCTTCGACTTGATGCGGATCCGGTAGGGGCGGATCACGTAGCGGCGGACGATGGCCCAAAGGGTTCCGACCAGGAGGCCGAGCCCGGCCAGGTCTCCGACGAAGGAGTACGCCTGGTAGGTGGTGCCGTGCAGGAACTTCCAGCTCTCGGGAACCTGGTGGTTGATCTCGAGGATGGTGGTGACGGCGAGCAGGATGAGGAACGAGAAGTAGATGAGGCTGTGCATCAGGCCGGCGGCAGGGTCGCGCAGCAGCGTCTGCATGTAGACGCCGGCGCGGAAGTCCTCGGCCCGGCGCTTGGCGTTCTTGGTGGTGGTGCGCCGGTTGTCGGGCGTGCCGCGCTGCCAGTTCTTCACCCGCAACGAGAACATGTAGGCGCCGTACACGATGACCAGCGGTATGACGATGTAGAACGCGAGCTTCACCGCGCTCGGGATGTTGCCGAACACGTGGCGCTGGATCGGTGAGTCATCGTGCCACTCCGTGAACAACGGGACGATGCCCGAGACAACGGTGAACAAGGCGACGCCCGCCCCCAAGCCGATCACCAGGTGGTTGGGCTTGATCCGCTGGGTGGGCGTATCGGCGGTGGTCTCGTCGGTAGCCATAGCACGCGGAAACCTACTCGCGACCCGCGGGCGCCATCGAATGTGACGCGGCAGGTCAAGCGCGCTTCACCTGAGGACACCAGCGAACGCGCCCGGCGGCCGCGGCCCGTTCGGGGTAGCTACGTCGTTCGACCCACGGGGCTTCCAGGGTGGGATCGTCGTCCGAGTCGGGGTGGCCGAGCGGCCGGTCTCAGCGCAGCTCGAGCCGGTCCAGGACCAGTCCGCTCATGGTGGTCGAGCCGCCGGGAGCGAGGTGGCCGACGTACCAACCGGCGGTGCTGGGGTAGATCCAACCGGCGGGGAGGCGCACCGAGCCGCTGTGGCCGGGGTCGTCCCAGGAGGGTTCGGGCTGACCGACCCGCCAACCCTTCACCCGCACGAGGTCGCCCTCGACCCGGGCGCAGATCCGCCACGGAAGCGGTGCCAGCTGCTGATCGGGCCAGAAGACCGGTGCGAGGTTGACCGAACCGTGCATCTGCCAGCCGGTCTGACGGGAGTCCCAGGTCAAGACGTTGAACTGCCAGTTCGCTCCCCACATCACGTTCTTGGTGACGGTGACGGCCCGCCACCGCCCTTCGGCGTCGTCGTGGCGGACCCGCAGAGCGAGGCCCTGCTGGGTGTTGACGCCGGTCTGGGCCTCCCAGGTGGCGCACGACTGCTGTTCGGTGGAGAGGGGCTGGCCGGCGGGAACGATGAGGGTCCGCGTGTTCGTCCCGGTGTTGGTGGTGGCTGCGCTCACCTTGAGGTGGCCCTTGCTGGCGCTGGTGAGGTACCCGTCGGCCCCGTCTCGGGTGAGGTGGTGGAACGTGAAGGCCGGCTGGCTGGTCTCGTCGAAGGTGCGCACCGGCACCCACTCGCACGCCGCGACCAACAGGGACAGGGCGACGATCCCCACGACCCGGAGGCCACGCGACGCGGTCCGGGAGGGGCTTCCGAGGGTGCTCGATGATCTGGGTGGCAAGAGGCGCACGATCGTCCTGGTGGTGGAGCCGCCGGGATGAAAGCCAACCGGGTCGACCCCGATCAGGTCAAGCCCTCGACTGTTCGCCCTTGGTCTGACTCGTGACCGTGGTGGATCAGATGTGGTGGATCAGATGCGGTGGGACGACCCCGGTGGGCCGACCGCTAGCCGTAGATCTGGCGATCCAGTTCCCGCACGCGGCCGGCCAGTTGCCCCAGGAGCTTGTGGGCCAGACCGGGAACCTCTTCGATCACGCCGGCGAACTCGCGGGCGCTCAGGACCAGCGCGGTGATGTCGGTGTCGGCCGTGACCCGGGCGGTCCGTGGACCGTGGTCGAGCAGGGCCAGCTCACCGACCGCCTCTCCCGGACCGAGCGTGCCGACCTTGCGTCCGTTGCGGGCCACCGTGGCGGTGCCGTCGATGACCACGAACGCCTCGCGGCCCATGTCGCCCTGGTCAACCAGGACGGACCCGGCCGGCAGGGTGATCTCGTTGGAGGCCTTGGCGATGCGCTGCAGGTCCTTCTTGCTCAACGCCGAGAAGAGAGGGATCTCCGCGAGGTGTTCGAGGTGCTTGCTGCGTGTCGCCATGGCTGGAGTGTAAGCACTGCACCGCCGTGGTGCCGGTGATCTGCATCGCCCGTCCCACGGCGTGCGACGGAGGTCGGTCGTTTCGTCGGCCGGTCGTCGGTGGGGCGGCGCCGATGGCGGCTCAGCAGCCTGGCTGGCAGTCCTATTGGACCGACAGCAGGTCGATCACGAACACGAGGGTGTCGTCGGGTCCGATGTCGGGCGGGTTACCCCGGGGCCCGTAGGCGAGGGCGCCGGGGATCAGGAGCTGACGGCGGCCGCCCTCCTTCATCCCCACCATGCCGACGTCCCAACCCTGGATCAGGCCACCAGCTCCCACGTCGAAGGAGATCGGGGCGCCGCGGTCGTAGCTGGAGTCGAACTGCTCACCGGTGGAGAGCGCCTTGCCCATGTAGTTCACCTCGACCCTGACCACGGCGCCCTCGGGGATCTCGGCCCCGCAGCCCACCTCGAGGTCGGTGATCTCCAGCTCGGTGGCCGCTTCGGTCGGGGCCTCCAGCTCCGGAGCCTCCGCGGCGCGCGCCTCGTCTGCGGTGCGGCACTCCTCGGCCGAATCGTCGACCGTCGTCTCGGTTCCGTCACCCGCGTTGACGGTCTCTCCGTCGTCGTCGCTGCACCCGGCGAGCACCATCAGCGCTGCCAACGCCACCGCAGCGAACCGCCGGTTCACTTCGCACCTGCCGAGGCCTGCTTGGCGACGGCCTCGGCCGCGGCCTTGATGGCCTCGGGATCTCCCAGAGCCCGGTCGAGCACGGGCTTGGCCTCCACCGGTCTGGCGTCGGAGTCCAGTTCGTACACGAGCGGAACCCCCGTGGGGATGTCGAGTCCGGCGATGTCGGCGTCGCCGATGCCGTCGAGGTGCTTGACCAGGGCCCTGAGGCTGTTTCCGTGGGCCGCCACCAGCACGGTGCGGTCACCGGCCAGGTCGGGCACGATCACGTCGAACCAGTAGGGGAGCATCCGGTCGACCACGTCGGCCAGGCACTCCGACTGGGGCAGCACGTCGGCGGGGATCTGGTCGTAGCGGGCGTCTTCGTTCGGGTTGTGCTCGTTGCCGGCCGTGATCGGAGGCGGCGGCGTGTCGTAGCTGCGACGCCAGACCTTCACCTGATCGGCTCCGAACCGCTCGGTGGCCTCCGCCTTGTTCTGGCCGGTGAGGTCGCCGTAGTGCCGCTCGTTGAGCCGCCAGTGGCGCTTGACCGGCAGCCACAGGAGGCCCATGGCGTCGAGCGCCAGGTTGGCGGTGCGGATGGCCCGGGTCTGCAGCGACGTGTGCACGACGTCGGGAGCGAGGCCGGCTTCGGCCATCAGCTCACCGGACCGGGTGGCTTCGGTGCGTCCGAGATCGGACAGGTCGGCGTCCCACCAGCCGGTGAACAGGTTCTCGGCGTTCCAGGTGCTCTGCCCGTGGCGTAGCAGGATCAGGGTCGAGGTCATGGCGGCGAGCATACGGTCGCCGCGTCAGCCGTCGCGACGCCGCCGGATCAACACCTCCTGCGCCACCGAGGCCACGTGCACGCCCTCCTCGGTGAACACCTCCCCGTGGGTAAGCCCCCGCGACGAGATCAGCCCGTGGCAGGCCATGGCGGTGAGGTGCCACCGATCGGCCTGCATCGGACGGTGGAACCAGATGGCGTGGTCGAGGCTGAACGCCACGAACGGATACTGGTCGGCGTCGTCGGGACCGGGTCGGTCCGGGTGGAGCGACACGGCGGCGTCGGTGGGGTAGTCGTCGGACATGTACGCCAGGGCGCAGGCGTGGAGCACCGGGTCGTCGCCCAGGTCCCCGTTGATCTTCAACCAGCCCCGGGACCGACCCGGCGGGTCGGCGGTGGGGATGGTGGCCCGCTCGAACATCGACGACCACGACTCGTGCGGGAGGTCGGCGTGGTTCGACACGTGGGTGGGGAAGCGTGCGGTCTGGGCATCGACGGCCGACTCGTCGACCTGGAACGAGGCCGACATCGACAAGATGGCCCCCACGGCCTGGCGTGCGGTGACGGTGCGGGTCACGAAGGAACGGCCGTTGCGCACGCGGTCGACCTCGTAGCGCACCGGTTCGCTGTGGTCGCCCCGACGGATGAAGTAGGCGTGGAGCGAGTGGACCCGGTAGGCGGGTTCGACGGTGGATGCCGCCGCCCTCAGCGCCTGCGCCACGATCTGGCCGCCGTAGAGGCCGCCCCACGGGTAGCGCGGTCCGTAGCCCACGAACGTGTCGGGTCCGTGGGGCTCGAGGTCCATCATCGCCACGAAGTCGGTGGTCGGATCGCCCATGGGTGCATCGTGCCACGACTCCTGCTCAGGCCGGCCATCTCGTTGGCTCGACGCCTGAACCCGCGTGGACGGGTCGGTGTTCGTCTCCGCTCCCGGCGTTGGACGCGAGGGCGCTCCGGACCGGCCGGCCCGGAGCGCCCTCGGGTAGTTGGGCTTCTGTGGCCCCGTCAGCCGCCGGTGAGCGCCGAGGTGATTCGTTCCGAGCAGTCGTTCAACGCTTGGGCGTCCTCGGCCGAGAGGTCGGAGGAGGCCAGAGCGCCAGCCTTCTCGGCGAGTTCAGCGCCCTCGCCCGCTGCGAGCTCGGCGGCCTTGGCCGGATCGTCCATGGCGTCCTCGATCAGCTGCGCGTACTCGTCGACGGCGTCGCAGAAGGCGGCCACGTCGGGGTTGGAGGCGTCACTGGAATCACCCGTGTCCCGCCGGTCGCGAACAGTACCGGTCGGTGGAACGCGCGCGGGGGACCGACCCGGTCCCGAAGGCTGCGCCCGACGGAGGGGCGGGTGGGGCGCTCGACCGCGGGTGCGAGGGGCGGCGGCGCTCGCCCAGCATCCGGTCGCCAAACCGCTCGATGGACCGGGCCGACCCCGTTCCGGGGACCCGATCGAGCAAAGGTGGAAGGAGGTCAGGCCGCTAAGTTGATAATCTCGCACTCAGGTTTTATCATTGACCCCGTTCAACCGCTGCGAACCGCATCAAAAGTAGGAGAAGCTCATGCCCAAAGCCGTCGGAATCGACCTCGGCACCACCAACTCGGTCGTCAGCGTCCTCGAGGCCGGTGACCCGATCGTGATCCCCAACGCCGAGGGATCGCGCACCACGCCGTCGGTGGTGGCCTTCGCCAAGAACGGCGAGGTGCTGGTGGGCGAGGTCGCCAAGCGCCAGGCGATCACCAACCCAGATCGCACCATCCGCTCCGTGAAGCGCCACGTGGGCACCAACTGGACCATCGACATTGACGGCAAGGGCTACACCGCCCAGGAGATCTCGGCCCGCACGCTCATGAAGCTCAAGCGCGATGCAGAGGCCTACCTGGGAGACACCGTCACCCAGGCGGTCATCACCGTTCCCGCGTACTTCGACGACGCGCAGCGCACCGCCACCAAGGAGGCCGGCCAAATCGCCGGTCTCGAGGTGCTTCGCATCATCAACGAGCCCACCGCGGCCGCCCTCGCCTACGGGCTCGAGAAGGACTCCACCGAGCAGACCATCCTCGTGTTCGACCTCGGTGGCGGAACCTTCGACGTGTCGGTGCTCGAGATCGCCGACGGCGTGTTCGAGGTGAAGTCCACCCACGGCGACACCAGCCTGGGCGGCGACGACTGGGACCAGAAGGTCATCGACTGGTTGGTCGAGGGGTTCAAGGGCGACCACGGCGTAGACCTGTCGAAGGACAACATGGCCGTGCAGCGACTCAAGGAGGCGGCGGAGAAGGCCAAGATCGAGCTCTCCCAGGTTCAGAGCACCCAGATCAACCTGCCGTTCATCACCGCCACCGACTCCGGTCCGCTGCACCTGGACGTCCAGCTCACCCGGGCCAAGTTCCAGGACCTCACCTCGGATCTGCTCGATCGGTGCAAGGTCCCGTTCGAGCAGGCCATCAAGGACGCGGGCCTCACCAAGGGCGAGATCGACCACGTGATCCTGGTGGGTGGTTCCACCCGCATGCCGGCCGTGGCCGAGCTGGTGCAGTCGATGACCGGCAAGGAGGCCAACAAGTCGGTCAACCCCGACGAGGTCGTGGCCGTGGGAGCCGCGGTGCAGGCCGGCGTGCTGAAGGGCGACGTCAAGGACATCCTCCTGCTCGACGTCACGCCCCTGTCGCTCGGTATCGAGACCAAGGGCGGCGTGATGCACAAGCTCATCGAGCGCAACACCACCATCCCCACCAAGCGCGCCGAGACCTACACCACTGCAGACGACAACCAGTCCCAGGTCGAGATCCACGTGCTCCAGGGCGAACGCGACATGGCCCAGTTCAACAAGACGTTGGGCAAGTTCAAGCTCGTCGATCTGCCTCCTGCCCCCCGTGGCGTGCCCCAGATCGAGGTCACGTTCGACATCGACGTCAACGGCATCGTCCACGTGTCGGCCAAGGACAAGGGCACCGGCAAGGAGCAGTCGATGACCATCACCGGTCAGTCGTCGCTGTCCAAGGATCAGATCGACCAGATGGTCAAGGACGCCGAAGCCCACGCGGCCGAGGATTCCCAGCGTCGTGAGGAGGCAGACCTCCGCAACCAGGCCGACTCGCTCGTCTACAGCGTCGAGAAGGTGCTCAAGGAGCAGGGCGACAAGGTCCCCGGTCCTGAGAAGGACGCCGCGGAGGCGTCGCTGGCCAAGCTCAAGGAAGCCGTGGCCGGCTCCGATCTCGAGGCCATCAAGTCCGGTCTCGAGGACCTCACGTCCACCTCGCAGGCCTTCACCCAGAAGCTCTACGAGGCCACTGCGAGCGAGGATGCCGGCCAGTACGACGCCGGCAGCGCCGCTGGCGCCGGAGCCACGGGTGCCGACGACGACGACGTGGTCGACGCGGAGGTCATCGACGAGGACGAGTCGTGACCGATCCAGACGCCACCGACGCGGTCGAGGATCCGCTCGGCCCCCCGGCCGCTGACCCCTTCGGCGACGCCGGCTCACCTGAGTCCGAGGTCGGCGGTGCGAGCACCGCGGCCGAGCCGGGGTTGGACCTCGGCTCGGCATCGGTCGAGGAGCTGGTGGAGCTGTTGGAGAGGTCGGTGTCGGAGCGCGACCAGTACCTCGACGCGCTGCGTCGGAACCAGGCCGACTTCGAGAACTACCGCAAGCGGGCCGCCAAGCAGGTGGCCGACGACTCCGCCAGGGCCGTCGAGTCGCTGGTCGACAAGCTCCTGCCCGTCCTCGACGCCTGCGACGCCGCGGTCCACCACGGGGCATCGGAGGTCGAGCCGATCTACGCCGCCCTGCTCGGCACCCTCGAGAAGGAGGGGCTGGAGCGGATCTCCCCCACGGGGGAGGAGTTCGATCCGAACCGCCACGAGGCCGTTATGCACGAGCCGGCGGCAGAGGGAGAGAGCGGCACGGTGGTGTCCGACGTGATGCGCCCGGGGTACGGGTGGAAGGGTCGGGTCGTGCGCCCGGCCATGGTCAAGGTACGGGGCTGATGCCCCGGCTCGGGATGGAGGATCGCTCACCGATCGTCGAGGTCGGTGAGCGGACCCGCCCGATCCGTCCGAGGTCAGCGGAGGAGGTGAAACCGTGACAGCTCAGAGGGAGTGGTTCGAGAAGGACTACTACAAGGTGCTCGGCGTGTCGGAGACAGCCGATGCCAAGGAGATCACCAAGGCGTACCGGAAGCTGGCGCGGGAGAACCACCCCGACGCCAACCCGGGCGATTCCGCGGCCGAGGAGCGCTTCAAGGAGATCTCCGCCGCGTACGACGTCGTGGGCGATGCCGAGAAGCGCAAGGAGTACGACGAGGTCCGCCGGCTGGGGCCCATGGGTGGCTTTGGAGGCCCCGGGGGCGCGGGTGGCTTCGGCGGTCCCGGCGGTCCCGGCGGGTTCACCTTCAACGTCGACGACCTCGGGGGCATGGGAGGGGGTGGCCTGGGCGACGTCCTCGGCAACCTCTTCGGCGGCGGAGGCCGTCGCGGCGGACGCTCCCGCGGCACCGGACCCCAGCGGGGAGGCGACCTCGAAGCCGGGCTCCACCTCGACTTCACCGATGCCGTCAGCGGGGTCACCACCACGCTCCACCTCGTGAGCGATGCGGCCTGCCACGTCTGTGCGGGCCTGGGCGCCGAGCCCGGGACCGTGCCCGTGCAGTGCCCCACCTGTCACGGACGCGGCGTGGTCGAGGATGACCAGGGCTACTTCGCCATGTCCCGGCCCTGCCCATCGTGCGCGGGGCGTGGTTCCATCATCGAGAACCCCTGCCACAACTGCCGCGGCTCCGGCATCGAACGTCGTCCGCGCGAGGTCAAGGTCCGCATCCCCGCCGGGGTGAAGGACGGACAGAAGATCCGCCTGAAGGGCCGCGGCGATCCGGGTCGCAACGGCGGCCCTCCCGGCGACCTCTACGTGACCTGTCAGGTCGAGCCCCACCCGTTGTTCAGGATGGACGGCAGGAACCTGCGCGTCACCGTGCCGGTCACCTTCGCGGAGGCGGCCCTGGGTGCCGACATCGACGTGCCCACCATCGACCGTTCGACCGTCAAGCTGCGCATCCCCGCCGGCACCCCCACCGGCCGGACCCTCCGCGTGAAGGGTCGGGGCGTGGCCTCCGCCAAGGCCACCGGCGACCTGCTGGTCACCATCGAGGTGGCGGTTCCTGCCAAGCTCTCCGAAGCCGAGCGAGAGGCTGTCGAGGCCCTGGCGGCGGCGGCAACCGAATCTCCCCGCGCTCACCTGGAGGAGTTGTCATGACCCGCTCTCCCACCCACGCGGTCTACGTGATCTCCGTTGCGGCGGAGCTGGCCGGTGTGCACCCCCAGACCCTGCGGATCTACGAGCGAAAGGGGCTGGTGGACCCGGCCCGCACCGCTGGCGGCAGCCGCCGCTACAGCGACTTCGACATAGCGCTGCTCCGTCGCATCCAGGAGCTCACCAACGAGGGTCTGAACCTGGCCGGGGTCCAGCGGGTCCTTCAACTGGAGGGCGAGAACCGCAAGCTGCGCGATCAACTGGCCGCCGTGGAGGCCCGGGCGCAGGAGGAGGTCGCCGAGGTCGAGCGCCGAAACCGCTTCGACCTCGTCCCCGTCCGCCAATCGGTGGTCCTCTACCAGGGCAAGCGTCCCCGCCGCTGAGTCCGTCGGGCCGGCGCTGCTCCATCGACGTGCCCCTCGTGGGGGTCGTGGTCTGCACCCGTCGTCGGGGTCAACGGCGGGAATAGAACGCGTTCTCGTTCGCCATCGGTCAACATGAGCGGCCATGGGGAAGTTCACCGAGCCGGTCCTGCCGGACTTCGACCTGGATGAGTGGGCCCGCCGGCCCTACTTCGAGCGGCTGCAGGCGATGTGCGTCGACTGGTCGCTGCGGGGATTTGGCATCCCCCCGGTGGCCTACCTCTTCTACGTGGTGAAGCTGATCTTCTACGTCGGTGGCTTCATCGTGGTTGCCTCGTTCACCCCCGGCATCGGTGGCGTCACCGACTTCGGCGACTGGTGGTTCGAGCCGATCGTCTTCCAGAAGGCGGTGATCTGGACCCTGCTGTGGGAGGTGCTCGGCCTCGGATGCGGCAGCGGGCCGCTCACCGGGCGGATGAACCCGCCGTTCACCGCCGTGGCCTTCTTCCTCAAGCGCGGCACGGTCCGGCTCCGCCCGTTCTCCTGGGTGCCCGGCACAGCGGGTGACAGCCGGACGGTGGTCGATGTGGTCCTCTACGCGGCGCTGCTGGCGCTCGGCGTGAGGGCCTTGTTCGTGGGTGAGATCGACGGCGACGTGATCCTGCCCTTCGTGATCGTGGGGTTGCTGGCCGGCCTGCGCGACAAGACGGTCTTCCTGGCCGCGCGCGCCGAGCACTACCTGCTCACCACGGCGGTGTTCCTGTGGCCCGCCGACGGCCTGGCCGGGGCCAAGGCGGTGCAGCTCGCGCTCTGGATGGGCGCGGCCACCTCCAAGCTCAACCACCACTTCCCGAGCGTCATCACCGCCATGTTGAGCAACCACCCGCTCAACTTCTCCGACCGGTTCCGGCGGGCCCTCTACCGCGACCACCCTCGCGACATGCGCAGCTCGAAGCTCGCGGCCGTGATCGCCCACGGTGCCACCGTCGTCGAGTACACGGCACCGCTCGTGCTGGCGTTCAGCGTCGGCGGATGGCCCACCACCATCGCCCTGGTGGTGATGGTCTCGTTCCACCTCACGATCCTGTCGAGCTTCCCCCTCGGGGTTCCGCTGGAGTGGAACATCTTCTTCGTCTTCTCCGCGCTAAGCCTGTTCGGCCACCACAGCGAGGTCCGGTTCTGGGAGATCGACTCACCGCTGCTGATCGCGGTGCTCGTCGTCTGCTGCCTGGTGGTGCCCGTCCTCGGGAACCAGTGGCCCGCCAAGGCCTCGTTCCTTCCGTCGATGCGGTACTACGCGGGCAACTGGGCGGCCAGCGTCTGGATCTTCAAGCCCGGCGTCTACCAGCGGGTGCACGGATCGCTGGTCACGCCGATCCCGTCGTACCTCGACCAGGTCGACACGTTCGTGGGCGCCGAGCTGGCGCCGGTGACCATGGCCAGAGGACAGGCGTTCCGGTCGATGCACCTCCAGGGCCGAGCGCTCAACGCGTTGATCGCCCGACTGCTCGAACCTGTCGCAGTTATCGGGAATGACCCCGATAACTGCGACAGGTTCGATGGTGGAGGCCGGGTTGGCGACGGCCGAGGGGTGGCCGAACTCGATCCGATCGGGGATGAGGGGCTGACGGTGCTCGACGGAGAGCTGGTGGCCGCCACCGCGCTCGGTTGGAACTTCGGCGAGGGACACCTCCACCACGAGCAGCTCCTCGCCGCCATAGCCGCCCGCTGCGAGCTGGCCGAGGGAGACCTGCGGTGCGCGTTCCTGGAGTCCGAGCCGATGTTCGGCCCGCTCCACTGGCGCATCGCCGACGCCGCCACCGGCCGGATCGCCGAGGGCCACGTGGAGGCGGCCGATCTCGTCGAGCAGCAGCCCTGGTCGACGTCGACCCCGCTAGCGACCTCGTCCTGACCCCATCCCGAGGGGGCAGGTGTGTGCACTTCGATCGAACTATTCGACGGAAGTGCTCACACCTCGAGGTCTGGGCAGAGGGGGCGAGGTCTTGCGGGCGACGCTCTAATGGCCTACATTAGAACCTGTTCTCATTTCTCGGTGCAACGGAGTGCAATCCCATGGAGTTCGGCCTGTTCATGAACGGCTACCTGCCCGGGCCCGCGTCGCGGGACCCCGAGTCGGAGCACACCATGTTGATGCGGGAGATCCAGTACGCCGTCCACGCCGACACCTGCAACTGGAAGTACGTCTGGTTCGGCGAGCACCACTCCCTCACCGAGTACTCCCACATGTCGGCGCCCGAGGTGGTCATCCCCTTCGTGGCCGCGCAGACCGAGCGCATCCACCTGGGCTCGGCCATCATCAACCTCTCCCGTCCGGTCAACCACCCGGTCCGCAACGCCGAGCGGGTGGCGATGCTCGACCACGTGACCGGCGGCCGCTTCGAGTTCGGCACCGGACGCGGTGCCGGCGCCCACGAGATGGCCACCTTCGACCTGTTGACGTCGGACACCAAGGACATGTGGAACGAGGCCGCTCCCGAGATCATCCGCATGTGGGAGCAGCGTGACTACACCTTCGAGGGCGAGCACTTCCGCATCGAGGAGCCTCACAACATCCTGCCCAAGCCCTACGGCGTGGGTCACCCTCCGATGTGGGTGGGCTGCGGCAACCCGGCCACCTTCACCCAGGCCGGCCAACTCGGCATCGGGGCCATCGCCTTCAACTTCGAGCCGGTCTTCAACCTGCGGGGCCGCATCGAGGCGTACAAGGAGGGGATCGCCGGCTGCACCGAACCCCTCGGCCAGTTCGTGAACGACAACGTGATGATGACCAACGCCGTGGTGTGCGTGGCCGACGGCAAGCGGGCGCGCGAGATCGCCATGTCGCAGGGGCGCGGCTACCTCAACACGATGGTGAACATGTACCACACCACCATCCCGCCCCAGAAGGGTGCGATCACCTGGCCGGGTCGGCCGCGAGCCATCCAGAACGAGGAGGAGCTCGACTACGCCATCGAGGCCGGCTACCTGCTGTGCGGCTCGCCTGACGAGGTCCTCGAGCAGATCGCCCGCTACCAGGACGTCGGTTGCGATCAGCTCGTGTTCGGCATCCCCAACGAGGGCTTCGAGCACGAGGAGGTCCTGGAGATGCTGGAGCTGTTCGGCACCAAGGTGATCCCAGAGTTCGACAAGGATCCGGAGCACCGCACCGCCAAGATGCGTGCCACCGCCAAGCGCAAGTACCCCGACTTCACCCACCCGCTGCCCGACGGGCTCGACGTCGAGGTCATCCCGACCAACGCCCTGCTCCCGCTGGAGGGGTGACCACCGCACTCGCGCTCGGCACCAGGGAGAGGCTCCTCGACGAGGCCGAGCGCCTCTTCGCCCGTAGCGGTGTCCAGGGCACGACGCTGAGCGAGATCACCAAGGCCGCCGAGCAGCGCAACGCGTCGGCCGTCAGCTACCACTTCGGTTCCCGCCAGGGCCTCCTGCTGGAGGTCCTGGCGCGACGAGGCGCCGGGGTCGACCTGGAGCGGGGCCGGCTGCGTGCCGGCCTCGAGGAGGAGCCGGCGATCGAGGAGCTGGTCTCGTGCCTCGTCGTCCCCTATGCCTCGTTGCTCGGCTCAGATGGCGGTCGGTCCTATCTGCGGATAGTCGCCCAGCTCCGGGGACGGTTCGCGGCCTGGAGGGTGGAGTCCGACGAAGCCACCACCGTCCACCTCGCGGGCGTCCTCGACGAACTGGAGGAACGTCCCGATGCCTCGTTGGCGGTGCGCCGCGAGCGCGTGGTCGGTCTGATCATGCTCCTCACCGGAACGATCGCCGAACGAGCCCGCCACATCGACGAAGGCGCGGAGGAGGCCCTGACCCACGACGAGTTCGTGGCCAACCTGGTCGCCATGTGCTCGGCGGTGCTGGCGGCCTGAGAGGCCGCCGAGCCGAATCCGCCGGCCGTGAGGGCGGGTGGGCGCACTACCCGCGGGGTTCGTCGATCCAGATCCCGAGGGTGGGATGGCCGTTGACGATCCGCGACGTGGCCGGGTCGCCACTCGGCGTATCGGGGCCGAGGATGCCGTGGACGTTCTCGGCCTCTGCCACCGCCCACGGCGCGTAGTAGATCCAGACGTTCCACACCTCCTTGCCGAACTGGCGGTTCACGGCCTCGTACGCCGCCTTGCGCTCGGCGTCGTCGCCCGAGGATCGGCCGATGTCGAGGTTCTCGTTGATGATCGGGTCGTCGAAGCGGCCGAAGTTCACCGGGTTGACGTTCTCGGGGCTCGTGCCGTACCACCACACGTAGTTGAGGTCGGGGTCCTCGCCGGGATGGTTGCGGAACGAGGCGACGTCGAACTCGCCGGCGATCACCCGATCGATCAGCTCGGCCTCCGACACCACCTCCAGCGTCACGTCGAAGCCCACGTCGTTGAGCATCGACTGGACGAGGACGGCGAGGCGGAGGTTCGACGGGCTGTCGGGGGAGAGGAAGGAGAACGACGTCGAGACGCCATCCTCCTTGAACTGCTCGACGGTGGCCTTGGCCGCCTCGGGGTCGTACTCCGGGTACCCGTTGTCCTCGAGGTGGCCGAGCACGCCCTCGCCGAACGGTCCCTGGGCGATCTCGGGGAAGCCGGCGTTGCCGATGTCGTTCAGCCGCTCGAAGTCGATCGCCTGCACGGCGGCCACCCTCAGCTCGCGTATGGCGAGGTTCGGCCGGCTGGTGTTGAGGATCCCGTAGGTGACCTCGGTCTGGGTGGTGGAGATGAGCAGGTTGATGTCGCCGGCGTCGCGCAGCTCGGAGAGGCTGGTGACCATGTCCTTGGCCGCCGAGGTGATCATCATGTTGATGTCGCCCTCGCGGAGCGCGGCGATGCGACGGTCGTTGTTGGGGATCGGCCGGTACTCGATGCTGTCGAGGTACGGGTAGGGCTGGCCGTCGGGGGCCTCCTGCCAGTAGTCGGGGTTGCGGCGCAGGACCATCGACTCGCCGGGCTCCCACCGCACGAACTCGAACGGACCGGTGCCGCTCGGTTTGGTGGCGCAGTCCTCCTCGGAGGCGTGGAGCTGGGTGGGCGACATCATCGCCAGGCGACCCGACGAGTAAAGGATCCCGGGGAAGGCGCGCTGGGGCTCGACGGTGCGCACCCGGACCGTGAGCTCGTTCACGACCTCGACGGTGTCGATGTTCTTGAGGCTGAAGGCGAACAGCAGGGACTGGCGTGCGTGGTCTCCCTCGGCCCCGCGGAACGCGTCGAGGTTGGCCTTGACCGTCGCCGCGTCGAGCGGGTTTCCGTCGTGGAACTCGATGCCGGGACGGAGCTTGATGGTCCAGACCTTGAAGCTGTCGTCGGAGGTGACCGACTCGGCCAGGTACGGCAGGTAGCCGCCCTTGCCGTCTGGGATGGTGAGGTGGTCGTAGATCGACCGCACCACCTGGAGGCCCGACATCGCGAGGGTGGCGCTGGAGAGGCAGAAGCCGTCGTTGCTCTCGGCTTCGAGCCCGTAGACGAGCCGGCCACCGCGACGGGGTTCGACGTCGGCGGGGAGACCGCTCTCCACGCCGAGCTCGGGCTCGGGGTCGGCCCCTTCGGCTTCGGAGCAGCCGACGAGGATGAGAAGTGAACATGCGAGTACGCGAGCAACGACGCTCGACCTCGTGGACCGCACTTGGCCCTCCCCTGGTTGTGCCCGCCTCTGTCCCCCGAGCAGGTGGCGGAACCGATCTCGGTACGGAGAGTAGGCGGCGCGACACGAGGTGGAAAGGGGCCATGAGGCCCATTTGCCAGGGCTGAGGAAAGCTGAGTGTCTGGTTGTCAACTTTGGCCTCCGGTCTTATCCTGAGGTCATGGTGATGGATCCGAACCGCTGGACGCTCAAGACGCAGGAGGCGTTCAACGCCGCCATGTCCCACGCGGCCCAGCTCAACAACCCCGAAGTCACGCCCGATCACCTCTTGGCGGCTCTGCTCGGCCAGGCCGACGGGGTGGTGCTCCCCATCCTGGAGAAGGTGGGGGCCAGCCCGGCGGCGCTGCGCAACCGAACCGAGGAGGCCATCGCCAAGCTGCCGAAGGCGTACGGGTCCGAGGCCCGCCTGTCGCGAGATCTGTCGTCCGTGGTCGATCAGGCCGACGCCGAGCGTGCCGAGCTCACCGACGAGTACCTGTCCACCGAGCACCTCCTCATCGCGCTCACCGACCGCCTCGGCGTGTCGAAGGAAGATCTGCTCACCGCGCTGCGAGACGTCCGGGGCAGCCACCGCGTCACCAGCCAGAACCCCGAGGACCAGTACCAGGCGCTCCAGAAGTACGGCCGCGACCTCACCGAGGAGGCCCGGCGGGGCAAGCTCGATCCCGTCATCGGGCGAGATGAGGAGATCCGCCGCACCATCCAGGTCCTGTCCCGCCGCTCGAAGAACAATCCGGTGCTCATCGGCGAGCCTGGCGTGGGCAAGACCGCCATCGTCGAGGGCCTCGCTCGCCGGATCGTGGAGGGCGACATCCCCGAGACCCTCAAGAACAAGCGTCTGATCAGCCTCGACATCGGCAGCCTCGTGGCGGGCGCCAAGTACCGCGGAGAGTTCGAGGAGCGGCTCAAGGCCGTGCTCAAGGAGATCACCGACGCCGAGGGCGAGGTGATCACCTTCATCGACGAGCTGCACACCATCGTCGGCGCGGGCAAGGCCGAGGGCGCCATGGACGCCGGACAGATGATCAAGCCCATGCTGGCGCGTGGTGAGCTGCGCCTCATCGGCGCCACCACCCTCGAGGAGTACCGGAAGTTCATCGAGACCGATGCCGCCCTCGAACGCCGGTTCCAGCAGGTGTACGTGGGACAGCCCACGGTCGACGACACCATCGCCATCCTCCGCGGGTTGAAGGAGCGCTACGAGGTCCACCACGGCATCCGCATCCAGGATGCAGCCCTGGTGGCTGCCGCGGTCCTGTCCGATCGCTACATCACCGGCCGGTTCCTTCCCGACAAGGCCATCGACCTGGTCGACGAAGCCGGTTCCAAGCTGCGGATCGAGATCGACTCCCTGCCCACCGAGATCGATGTGGTGGAGCGGCGGATCCGCCAGCTGGAGATCGAACGCGTGGCGCTGGCCAAGGAGACCGACGACGCCTCGGTCGAGCGGTTGTCAGCGCTCGACAAGGAGCTGGCCGATCTCCAGGAGCAGTCCATGGCCATGAAGGCCCACTGGCAGGGCGAGAAGGAGGCCATCACGGCCATCCGCGACCTCAAGGAGCTGCTGGAGGCCAAGCGCATCGAGTTGGAGCGGGAGTCGGACCTCGAGCGGGCCGCAGAGATCCGCTACGGCCAGATCCCCGAGCTCGAGCGCCAGGTGGAGGTGGCAACCGCCCGCCTCGCCGAGCTGCAGGGCACCGAGCAGATGCTGAAGGAGGAGGTCGACGAGGAAGACGTCGCCGAGATCGTCTCGAAGTGGACGGGCGTGCCCGTGAGCCGCCTCATGGAGGGCGAGATGGCCAAGCTCGTCCGGATGGAGGAGGTGCTCCACGAGCGCGTGGTGGGCCAGGACGAGGCGGTGGTGGCGGTCTCCAACGCCATCCGACGCAGCCGCGCCGGTCTGTCCGACCCTCACCGGCCGATCGGCTCGTTCCTGTTCCTCGGCCCCACCGGCGTGGGCAAGACCGAACTG
>JAAZBK010000083.1 GCA_012513855.1 Acidimicrobiales bacterium | reverse complement strand
GGAGAAGGTCACCCCGTAGTCGGGATCGAACCGCTCGACCGCCTTGATCGTGGCGATGAGGGCCACCTGGCGGAGATCG
The DNA here is from genome assembly GCA_012513855.1 of Acidimicrobiales bacterium. GTDB lineage: Bacteria > Actinomycetota > Acidimicrobiia > Acidimicrobiales > Iamiaceae > Aquihabitans. The sequence goes on along the minus strand of JAAZBK010000083.1, from coordinate 6,170 downwards.
TCGGCGCTCACCCCCTTGTGGTCGAAGCGGCGCACGTACGGCTCGACCAGGGACTGGTGGTCCTCCACCAGCTGGTTGCGCAGGCGCCGATCGCCGGTCTCCCGGTAGCGGCGGAACCCGTCGAGACCGTCGCCGCTCGGTTCGTCAGCGTTGCTCACGCGTCACCGCTGCGGCGTGCGCTTCGTGATCCGGAACGAGTTGTGGGAGTCGTGGCGTTCGATGTCGAAGCTGTCGACGGTGTTCACCATGACGGCTTGCGCCACCGGGTCGACGAAGACCTGGTCGTCGGTGCCTCCTGGGCAGCGGCCCTCGATGATGAGCAGCTCTCCCTCCACCCCGTAGCGGAGCACGAGGCGACCGTCGGGGGTGGAGTTGTCGACGAGGAGGGCACAGGCTTCACCCACTGCCAGCCGGAGCTCCTCGATGTCGTCGATGCTGTATCCGAGGTCGGCGCCGTAGCCCGACGCCGCCAGGCGCGCCAGCCGCAGGTGCCGGGTGTCGGCCGGGACCGAGAGCTCCACGAAGTCGTCGCCGAGGACCGGTGATCTGGCGGTCATCACCGGACGTCCAGGTGCTCGAGCAGGTCGGTGATCTCGAGCAGCCGGTGCACGGCTTCGCTGGGCGAGCGCAGGGTGAGCTGAGCATCCCTGCTGCTGAGGGCCTCGTGCGCGGTGAGGATCGTCCGGAGGCCGCTGGAGTCGATGAAGCTGACCTCCGCCAGGTCGAGGGTGACCGAGCTGATGTCGTCGCGCGACGTCAGGTCGTCCAGGGCACCGGCAAGGTCGTCGGCGGTGTGGGGGTCCAGCTCACCGGCCACCGTCATCACCGCCTCGGAACCTTCCACCGCCAGGTCGAACGACAGCTTCTTCTCGTTGTCCGTCACGGCGTGAACCCTACGTCCCGTCAGGACCGATGCGTCGGTTCTGATCCGGGCAGCGTGGGGTAGGTAGTCGGTGTGATCGACGCCGAAACCTTCGACTAGGAGACAGTTGCCGCATGTCCGCCGTGTCGCCCAGGGCCGAGGTCCCTGGTCAGCGGTCCCGCCGTGGTTACCGTCTCACTGGGGAGCGGTCCGGTCGGTTCGGTCGAAACCGGGGACGTGGGTTCCCACGTGGAGGAGGTGAGACGACGTGACCTCGTGGAGGCAGACCTTTCCTGCCACCAGCAAGGGGGCACGTGCCGCCCGGCTGTTCACCACCAAGGTGGTGAGTTCGGCCGATGGCCTGGTCGACCAGGTCGCGCTGGTGGTCTCGGAACTGGCGGCCAACGCTGTTCTGCACGCGGCGACTCCGTTCACGGTCGCGGTGCACCAGACCGGGTCCGAGGTGACGATCGAGGTGGAGGACGGGAGCCCCACCATTCCGCACGTGAAGGACCACGGGCTCGCGGCGCCCACCGGGCGTGGACTGCGGATCGTCGACCAGTTGACCGACGACTGGGGGGTCAACCCCACGTCGGCGGGCAAGGTGGTGTGGGCGAGGTTGGAGTCCGAGCACGTGAAGAGCGCTTGACGGAAGTGGTAGGGGAGTGAGCGGAGAGACGGAGATGATCCTGCGGGGCGTGCCACTGGAACTGCACGGGCAGGTGGCCGCCCACGTCGACGCGTTGCAGCGGGAGTTCGAGATGGTCCTGCGCGACCAGGCCGACGCCGGCCGCGCGGCCACGGACCCGGTGCCAACCGACCTCCGTGGACGGTTCCAGCAGCTGCGCCACGAGTTCGGGTACCTGGGCGAGCAGACCCACGCGGTGCTCACCGATGCCCGCGAACGAGGTGGTGCTGTGGCCGACATCGCCTTCGACGCGTCGCCCGACGTCGCCGAGGTGTCGCGCGGCCTGCTCAGCCTGTTGGTCGATGCCGACGAGTACTGCCGGGCGGGAGATCTGATGACGCTGGCAGCCCCACCCGAGGTGCTCGCGTTCCACGAGTGGTTCCTCACCGAGCTCATCAGCCAGTCCGAGGGCAACCCACCTCGACCCTGGCGGGGATCGTCACCAGATCTCCCCGGGGACGCCGACGGTGACGACAATGACGACGTCGACGACGATCCGACGGCGGGGTGGGAGATGGCGAGCGAGGGCTCGACCGTGCGGATCAGCTTCACCGGCGACCTCGACCTGGAGTCGGCGCCCCACCTACGGACCCTGGTGTCCGACGCCACCCAGGATCCAGGGCTGGCCGTGCTGGAGCTGGACCTCAGCGGGGTCACGTTCCTCGACTCGGTGGGGCTGTCGGTGCTGCTGACCGTGCGGATGCGCCTGGTGAACGATGTGGTGTCGGTGACCGTGGTGCCCTCGCCCGCGGTGGAGCGGGTCTTCGAGCTGGCGGGCGTGAGCGACCTCTTCGCGTAGAGATCGTCCGAGTCGGGTTGGACCGGCAACGGCTGACCTCTCTGCTCGCCGGTCGGGTCGGTCGGAGGACTATCACCCGAACCGGGTGGGTAGAGACACCTCGACGCAGTGAACGCCACTGTCGAGGAACGGAGAACTCACATGACCATCGGAGCAGCACTTGTCGTAGTGGTGGCTGGGCTTCTCATCGCCGCCATGTTGAACTCGACCATCGGGATCATCGTGGCCATCATCGGCGTGGTCGGTCTGATACTCGCGCTCGTGAACGGGCGCGGTCGACTGGTCAGCTGAGGGACGGTTCGGGCTGGCGGCTTGCTGTCGAGACCCTTGCTCGATCCGCTCAGAGGGGCTCTCCCGTTCGGGGGAGCCCCTCTGTCGACCCCGGACCCCGGGCTGGATCAGTTGCCGGTGAGCGCGGCCACCACCGGAGCCATGGCTTCCATGGCGTCGTGCTGGACCACGATGTAGCTGGCGTCCCAGCGCTCCCTGCGCTCCTCGATGGACTCCGCGATCTGCTCGACGGTTCCCACCAGCGCGTGGGGGAACTTCAGGAGGTCTTCGGCTGGGATCCCGAACATCGGCGCGAACTGCTCGGCCAGGGCGTTGCGGTCGTCGGTGACGAAGCAACCGAAGTTCAACAGGTTGATCTCCAGCTCCGGGTAACGGTCTCCGGCGCCGTCCTTCACCCAGCGGAGCTTGCGGTCGGTCTCCTCGGCGGTGCCGCTGCGGGCGGCGTCGGCGTCGGCTGCCCCGTTCGGCATGGTGGGGTTGATGCCGACGATGTCGGCCTCGCGTCCGGCGATCGTGAGCATGCGGCGCTTGCCGCCACCGACGAGGATCGGGGGACCCGGCGCCTGGGCCGGCTTGGGCAGGCCCTGGTGGGCGGTGATGCGGTAGTGCTCGCCCTCGAACGTGAACGGTTCTGAACCGAACAGTCCCTTGACCACGGCCAGGCCCTCCTCGAACCGGTCGACGCGGACCGCTGCCGTGTCGTGGGGGATGCCCGACTCCGCGTAGTCGGTGGCCATCCAACCCGCACCGAGGCCGACCTCCAAGCGCCCGCCCGAGAGGTGGTCGATGGTGGCCAGCTCCTTGGCCAGGACCAGCGGGTGCTTGTAGTCGTTGTCGAGCACCAACGTGCCCACCTTCAGGGTGGTGGTGGCCGCGGCCGCGGCCATGAGCGCGGGGATCGGTGCGAGCTGATCGCCGAAGTGGTCGGGCATGAACAGGGTGCTGTAGCCGAGGTCCTCGGCCCGGCGGGCGATCTGGGCCCACTCCTCGCCGGACGTGGCGTTGTGGGTCTGCACCCCGAACCGGAAGCGACGGGGATGGGCCATGGCGGAGAACCTCCTGGTGAAGCAGCCCGCGGACCATAGTGTCGCCGGGGGCCGCGCTGCGGGCCGTGAACCGGTTGGCGGTACGCTGGCCACACCGTGGTCGTGGTCCGTCGATTCCTTCGCTTCGTGTTCGTGATGGCCGCGCTCGTCGGCGTCATGTCGGCGTCGTTGGTGGTGATCGGACCGCAGGTGGTCGAACTGGTCGGGGCTCACCGCTCCGACCACGAGCGGATCAGCCTGAAGCCGCTGGCGGAGCGTTCCCTGATCTTCGACTCCTACGGGAACCTCCAGGGCACCATGACCAACAGCGCCGACCCGCAGAACCGGTCGCAGGTGCCGCTCGACGAGATCCCCGAGACGGTGCGCGAGTCGGTGATAGCGCAGGAGGACGCGTCGTTCTACGAGCACACCGGCGTCAACGTCCGGGCGATCCTGCGGGCCGTCGACGCCAACCTCGAGAGCGGCGACGTCAGCCAGGGCGGATCCACCATCACCCAGCAGGTGATCAAGAACTCCCTGGTCGGAGACGAGGAGAGCTTCAGCCGCAAGCTCCGCGAGGCCTTCCTCGCCGTGGAGCTCGAGAAGCAGATGTCGAAGGACGAGATCCTCGAGCGCTACCTCAACAGCGTGTACTTCGGCGGTGGTGCCTACGGCGTCCAGGCGGCAGCCGAGTACTACTTCCACAAGGACGCGGGCGAGCTCGACTGGGCCGAGGGGGCCATGCTGGCCGCCCTGATCCGGGCCCCCAGCGAGTACGACCCGTTCAAGAACCCAGAGCTCGCCCTGCGCCGTCGGAGCCTGGTGTTCAGGCGCCTGGTGGAGACCGGCAAGCTCACCGAGGAGGAGGCCGCCTTCTCCGAGGGGTTCCCCCTGCCCACCGAGCCGAACCCGCCGCTGCCGCCGTACGACTACTTCGTCGAGGAGGTGAAGCAGCAGCTTCTGGCCGATCCCCGCTTCGGCCTGGGCTCCACCACCGAGGCACGGAGCCGTGCGGTGTTCGAGGGCGGCATCCGGGTCTACACCACCTACGACCCTCAGCTGCAGGCCAAGGCGATCCAGGCCCGCCAGGAGACGTTGCCGCGGTCGGACGACGGCGCCACCTTCCCGGTCGACAATCCCCGAACCGGCGAGGAGACGTTCGGAACCCAGGCCATCGCGTCGGTGGAGCCGTCGACGGGGGCGGTCCGGGTGCTGGTGGGTGGCCCGGGCTTCGATCGCTGGCAGTTCAACCTCGCCACCAAGTCGCCGGGGCGCCAACCGGGATCGACCATGAAGACCTTCACGCTGGCCACCCTGTTCGAGGGCGACGGAGCCGACGGCGTAGAGCACGTCCCGTCCGACACGGCCAGCGGTAGCCGCTGCACGTTCAGGTTCCCGGGCGAGCGGGAGCTGTACACCCTTTCGGGCAGCAGCGGCTACACCACCATCACCCGCCTCACCCAGGCATCGTCGAACTGCGGCTTCATGCGCCTCTCCCAGGTCGCGGGCATCGAGAACGTGGCGCTCATGGCCACCCGGCTCGGGATCCGCAGCACCATGTACGACCGGGACGCGGATGGCGAACCCACCCAACCCCCGTGGAACCTCACTCTCGGCACCAAGGAGGTGACCCCGCTCGACATGGCCGCGGCCTACTCGGTGTTCGCCAACGACGGGTTGCGGATGGAGCCCTACCTGGTCGAGCGCATCGAGGACCGCAACGGTCGGGTGATCTACCAGCACCGGCCCGATCCCGAACGCATCGTGTCCACCCAGACGGCCCGCCTGGTCACCGAGGTGCTGGCGGCCAACGTCACGGGTGGAACCGGCCGCAACGCTCGGATCTCCAGCGGCCAGCCCGCGGCGGGCAAGACCGGAACCACCAACGACTCCACCGACGTCTGGTTCGTGGGCTACACCCCGCAGCTGGCCACGGCGGTCTGGATGGGCGCACCCGAAGGGTCGATCAGCCTGGCTCGCGCCGGCCTGGGTGGCGCCACCGGTGGCCGCTATCCGGCAGCCACGTGGGGTCGCTACTACTCGCTCATCATGGAAGACGTCCCAACGGTCGAGTTCCGCGAGCCCGAGACCACCCGCCGGGGTCGGTCGGTCGGACGGATCCCCTACGAGTCCGGCGGCAGCGGCAGCGGGCGTGGCGGCCGGACCACCACCCCGCGTCGTCCTTCCGGAGGCACGACCACCACGACCACCGCCCCCGACGATGGAGATGGCGATGGTGGCGGCGGCGACGGGGAGACCCCCGACACCACCGCCCCGGCCACCACTGCTCCGGCCACCACCGCCGCTCCGGCCCAGCCCGACTTCTCCCCCTGACCAGCCTGGAGGCTGATGTGACGTTCGATGCGCTTTTAGAGATCCAGTCCCACGACACCAGGCTGGATCAGCTACGTCACCAGATGGAGACGTTGCCCGAGCGCAAGGAGCGGGACGCACTGCTGACCCAGCAGGCCGACCTGGAAGCCCGCCTCGCCGCCCAGCGCGAGG
>JAAZBK010000082.1 GCA_012513855.1 Acidimicrobiales bacterium | reverse complement strand
CTGTTCCACTTGGTGGGCGAGACGTCGTCGTGCGACATCGACCACAGGCTCTCGGCCTCTCCGCTCGGTCGGTCCATGGCGATGACGTGGAAGTCGGCTCGACTCCCCGAGTACAGGAGCGGGAACCCGTCGGGGTCCCTGGTGACCGAACCCTTAACGATGTCGCCGATGTCGAACGCACCGATGATGTCGGCGCCGTCCTCGGCGTCGAGGAAGTGCACCTTCTTGTCGTAGGCCCCGAAAGCCACCCAGGTCCGTCCGCCCTCCAGCCACACCGAGGGCTGGCCGGTCCAACCGGTGCCGCACCAGGTCTTGGCCTGGCTGCCGACGGCCGACTGACCGCACATGCCGCCAGACTCCGGGTAGCGCCAGAGGATCTCGGGGTTCTCCGGCACCGGACCGAGGCCGTAGTAGCTACGGGTGGGGTTGCCCCTGAAGGTGAGCTGCCCGACCACCACGGGGCTCCACGGTTGACCGGACGATGCCGGGTCGACCCAACCGTCGTAGGGCGCCTCCGCCTCGGGTGCCAACCCGGCCACGGTCGTCGAAGTGGCGCCGGCCGTCACCTCGGTGCGGTCGCCGGCCGCGGTGTCGTCGCCACCGTCGTCGCCACCGCCCAGGAACACCACCAGACCGACGATCAGGAGGAGCACGCCGGCGACCCCCGCTCCCACCATCAGCCGCTGCCGGACGACGCGAGCATCGGTGGCCTGACGGGGGCGACGTTCGTTGCGGCTGGCCGCGGCCAACCCGGCGACGGTCGTGGCGGCCGCCTCCGGACGGAGCGACTTCGTGGGCTCGCCGGCCTGCTGGGCGGCCGGTTGCACCCGCCGAGGTTCCGCCACATCAGCCCGGGCTGCGGCGACTGGTCCTGCTCGTTCCGGGCGGCGCGCTGTCGGGGGTTCGGCGGGCCGGCCGGGGGGAGCCTGACCAGCGGCCGGCCGACCGTTGGAGGGTGGGCGCCGTGGACCCGATCGGCGAGCTTGCGCCGGATCGACGGAACCCCCCGGGCGCGGGGGGCGGCGAGGACCGGAGCGGGGGCGCGGAGACTCGGACACCACGCCAGCGTAGAGATGGCGAGGTGGCCTCATCGGTCACGTCCGGTGAACACCATGTGGCTGCCGCCCGGGCGCACCGCCGTGGGTCACGCGGTCGCCGTACCCGTACGTGGAATTCCACGAACGACGCCGATGTTGGAACCCAGCTGCCCGTCGGCAGACTTGTGACCTCTCCGACCAAGGACCGCAACCATGACCCGACCCCGCTCTCGGCTGCTACCTGCGCTGCTCACCGGCGCAGGCCTGGTCGTGGCCGTGATAATCGCCCAGTCGCTGTCGCTGCTCCCGCAGTTCTCCAACCCGGTGAAGGAGGAGGAGGTCGACCGCAGCGCGCCGCCCCTGCTGCTCTCGCTCGAGGACCAGGCAGACCTGCACGCGGCCAGCGGCAACATCCAGGTCCTGGTCGACCGGGAGATCGACGTGCGCTACGTCCCGGGGTTCCTCGCCGG
>JAAZBK010000475.1 GCA_012513855.1 Acidimicrobiales bacterium | reverse complement strand
CGGGGATGGTGGGCCATGAGGGAATCGAACCCCCGACCTCCTGCGCGTCATGCAGGCGCTCTAGCCAACTGAGCTAATGGCCCCGGGACGGACGAAGTTAGCAGCCCGGCTCAGACCGTCGCGAACCGGTAGCGCCTCGGGTCAGAGGATGGCACCGGAGCCGAGGAGGACCCGGATCTCTCCGATGAGGCCGCCGTCGGTGCTCACGCAGAACTGATCGGGCAGGCGCAGGACCTTGTCCTCGCCCAGGTGCAGGAAGACCTGTGACTCGCCGGGGAACCGGGTGAGCAGCGCCTTGAGCTCGTTGACCGTCTCCTGGCTGAGCCGGCTCGGTGACACCTTGAGCCGGAGCGGAGGAGCCCCGTCGGTGATGCCCTCGAAGACCTCGATGTCCATGGCGATGAATTTGGGCTGGTCGTCGCGCTTGTCTACCCGGCCCTTGATGAGGAGCACGGCGTCATCGGCCAGCATGTGGCCGATGTCGGTCATGGTGCGGGGGAAGACCATGACCTCGATGGAGGTCTGGAGGTCCTCCAGCACGAAGACGGCCATGAGGTCGCCCTTCTTGGTCCACTTGCGCTGGAGCCCGGTGACCACGCCGCCCACCATCCGCATGGCGCCGTCTTCGCACTCGGCCAGTTCGACGACGGTGCAGTCTGCCTTGCGGGCCAGGGCGGCCTCGGCCCCCATGAGCGGGTGGTCGCTCACGTAGAGGCCGAGCATCTCCTTCTCGAAGGCGAGCTGCTCCTTCTTGTCGAAGGCCAACTCCGGGATCGAAGCCCGCTCCTCGAAGCCGCCGGCTGACTCCTCTACCTCGCCGAACAGCGAGTAGATGCCGACGTCTCGTTCCTTGCGCCGGGCGATGGTGGAGTCGACGATCTGCTCGTAGACCGCGAGCAGGCCCCGGCGGGGGTGGCCGAGGGAGTCGAAGCCGCCGGCCTTGATGAGCGACTCCAGCGTCTTCTTGTTGAGCACCGACATGTCGACGCGCTCGCAGAAGTCGTAGAAGTCGGCGAAGGTGCCGTTGGCGGAGCGCTCCTCGATGATCTTTTGAACCAGCGCCTCGCCCACGTTGCGCACGGCCGAGAGCCCGAACGGGATGACCTCGGTGCCGTCCTCGAGCCGGGCCGGCTCGAAGTCGGACGCCGAGCGGTTGACGTCCGGTACCAGCACCTGGATGCCCATGGTGCGGCATTCGTTGAGGTAGACCGCGGCCTTCTCCAGGCTGGTCTTGACGCTGGTGAGCAGGGCCGAGAGGTACTCGACCGGGTAGTGGGCCTTGAGGTAGGCGGTCTGGAAGGTGACGACGCCGTATCCGAAGCTGTGGCTCTTGTTGAAGGCGTAGTTGGCGAAGCCCTCGATGTCGTCGAACAGCGGAGTGCCCAGCTCGGCGAAGCCGGTTGCGGTGCAGCCCTCCACGAACTTGGAGCGCTCCTTGGCCATGAGCTCGGGCTTCTTCTTGCCGCAGGCCTTGCGGAGGTTGTCTGCTTCGGCCAGGGAGTAGCCGGCGAACTTCTGGCTCACCCGCATCACCGACTCCTGGTAGATCATGAGCCCGTAGGTGTCGCCGAGCAGCTCCTCGGCGTCGGGGTGGAAGTACTCGACCGGCTTGCGGCCGTTCTTGCGGTCGGCGTAGTCGTTGTGCATGTTCACCGACATCGGCCCCGGTCGGTAGAGGGCGATGAGGGCGGCGACGTCTTCGAAGGAGTCGGGGGCCAGCGACCGCATGAGGGCGCGCATGGCGCCGCCCTCCAGCTGGAACACGCCGATCGAGTCGCCCCGGCACAGCATCTCCAGGGTCTTCTCGTCGTTGAGGGAGATGTTGTCGATGTCGAGGTCGATCCCTCGGAAGCCCTTGATCAGGTCGAGCGCGTCGGAGATGACGTCGAGGTTGCGCAGGCCCAGGAAGTCCATCTTGAGGAGGCCCAGCTCCTCGACGCCGCCCATCTCGTACTGGGTGACCACCGGGGCGTCCTCCACCGCCTGGCCGGCGGCGGGCTTGCGCTGGATGGGCAGGTACTCGGTGAGGGACTCCTTGGTGATCACCACCGCGGCGGCGTGGATGCCGTCCTGGCGACGCAGTCCCTCGAGCCCCTTGGCGACGTCGATCACCTTCTTGGCGTCGGGGTCCTCGTGGTACATCTGGCGCAGGTCGGCGGCCATCTTGTAGCCGTCCTCGAACTTGGGGTGCTGGTCGAGGCAGGCGTAGAGCGGGGTGTCGCGGCCCATGATCAGCGGCGGCATGGCCTTGGCCACCTTGTCGCCCACGCCGTAGGGGTAGCCCAGCACCCGGGCGGCGTCTCGCACCGCGGCCCGGGCCTTGATGGTGGAGAAGGTGACGATCTGGGCCACGTGATCGCGGCCGTAGCGCTCGGCCGCGTAGCGGATCATCTCGTCGCGGTAGCGGGAGTCGAAGTCCATGTCGATGTCGGGCATCGACACGCGGCT
>JAAZBK010000474.1 GCA_012513855.1 Acidimicrobiales bacterium | reverse complement strand
TGCGGTCCTTGCCCTAGGATCGCCCGTTGCTGTGGTGACGAGGGATGCGCTCCAGAAATGGTTGATCGGAGCCCCGCGTCCAGACACGGCTGCCCACGCGTGACTGCTTCTTGAGGAGACCTCCTTGTCCTCCCGCTCAACCATCCGGGACCGCTACTCGTTCGCGAACCTCGACGAGGTGCTACCCCTGCCAGATCTCATCGCCATCCAGCGTGAGTCCTTCGACTGGTTCCTCGACCAGGGCCTGGCCGACACCTTCCGCGACATCTCGCCCATCAAGGACTTCACCGAGACGTTGCAGCTCGAGCTGCACTTCGATCCCCAGGACGAAGACCTGCGCCCCACCCCGAAGTTCACGGTGGAGGAGTGCAAGGAGCGGGACATGACCTACTCCGCTCCGATCTTCGTCAAGGCCACGTTCGTCAACCAGAACACCGGCGAGATCAAAGAGCAGACGGTCTTCATGGGCGACTTCCCCAAGATGACCGAGAAGGGCACGTTCGTCATCAACGGCACCGAGCGCGTGGTGGTGTCGCAGCTCGTCCGTTCGCCCGGCGTCATCTTCCAGCCCGGTGAGCGCTTCCGCCTCCGGAACCTGGCCAAGCACCAGCTCGTCACCGGGACCATCCACCCCTACCGCGGCGAGTGGATCGAGTTCGACGTCGAGCACAAGCCGGGCAAGGACGTCACCGCCGGCACCCGCGTGGCCCGCAAGCGTCGCCTCGGCATCTTCGTGCTGCTGCGTGCCCTGGGCTACGACGAGGAGAACGCCCCCGGGTTCCTCGATGCCTTCGTCCGCCACTTCGACTTCCTCGAGGGCCAGTGGGAGAAGGAGCGCGAGGTCGCAACCACCCAGGACGAAGCCCTGGTGGAGATCTACAAGCGGGCCCGTCCGGGCGAGCCCCCGTCGGTCGAGTCGGCCAAGGCCTACTTCCGCAACGCGTTCTTCGAGTCGCGCCGCTACGACCTCAGCCGGGTCGGCCGCTACAAGCTCGACCGCAAGCTCGGTGGAGAGCTCGACAAGATCGCCGAGCTGTTCCCGATGGTGGAGCTGGATCGCCCCGAGACCGGCCAGCCGGTGCTCAGCCGCTGCGAGGTCCTCGCCGCGTGCACCTACCTGCTCCACCTCGTGCAGGCCACGCCGGGCTACCGCCTCGACGACCAGGACCACTTCGCCAACCGCCGCATCCGGTCGGTGGGCGAGCTGATCCAGAACCAGGTCCGCATCGGCCTGTCCCGCATGGAGCGCGTCGTGCGCGAGCGCATGACCACCCAGGACGTCGAGGCCATCACCCCTCAGACGCTCATCAACATCCGCCCCGTGGTGGCGGCCATCAAGGAGTTCTTCGGAACCTCCCAGCTCAGCCAGTTCATGGACCAGGTGAACCCGCTGTCGGGCCTCACCCACCGCCGCCGCCTGTCGGCCCTGGGCCCGGGTGGCCTCAGCCGTGAGCGGGCCGGCTTCGAGGTCCGAGACGTGCACTTCAGCCACTACGGCCGCATGTGCCCCATCGAGACCCCTGAGGGCCCGAACATCGGCCTGATCGGTGGCCTGTCCACGTTCGCCCGGGTGAACGAGTTCGGCTTCATCGAGTCGCCGTACCGCAAGGTCGTGAACGGCAAGGTCACCGACGACATCGTCTACCTCGCCGCCGACGAGGAAGAGGAGTACGTGGTCGCCCAGGCGAACACGCCGGTCAACGCCGACGGCTCCTTCGCCGAGGAGCGCGTGCTCGTGCGCCGCTCCCCGCAGGCGGCCTCGCTCGAGGACCTCCGCCTCCAGCTGGAGCGCGACATCTTCTTCGGTGCCACCACCGACATCCAGTACGTGCCGGGCGCCGAGGTCGACCTCATGGACGTCTCGCCCCGCCAGATCGTCTCGGTGGGCACCGCGCTCATCCCGTTCCTCGAGCACGACGACGCCAACCGCGCGCTCATGGGCGCCAACATGCAGAAGCAGGCCGTGCCACTGGTGCGGGCCGAGGCCCCCTACATCGGCACCGGCATCGAGCCCCGCGCCGCCCGCGACGCCGCCGACATGGTGATCGCCGTCGACGACGGCGAGGTGGTCGAGGTCGACGGTCGCATGATCACCGTCCAGTACAAGAGCCTGGGCAAGAAGGTGTACAAGCTCGCCAAGTTCGAGCGGTCCAACCAGGACACCTGCATCAACCAGCGTCCCATCGTGGAGGCCGGCCAGAAGCTCAAGAAGGGCGACATCCTGGCCAACGGCCCCTCGACCGACAACGGTGAGCTGGCCCTGGGCAAGAACCTGCTCGTGGCCTTCATGCCGTGGGAGGGCTACAACTTCGAGGACGCCATCATCCTCTCCGAGCGCCTGGTGAAGGACGACGTGCTCACGTCGATCCACATCAAGGAGCACGAGATCGACGCCCGCGACACCAAGCTGGGCCCCGAGGAGATCACGCGCGACATCCCCAACCTGAGCGACGACATCCTCGCCGACCTCGACGAGCGCGGGATCATCCGCATCGGCGCCGAGGTCGAGGCGGGCGACGTCCTGGTGGGCAAGGTCACCCCCAAGGGCGAGACCGAGCTCACCCCCGAGGAGCGCCTCCTGCGCGCCATCTTCGGTGAGAAGGCCCGTGAGGTCCGCGACACCTCGCTCAAGGTGCCCCACGGCGAGACCGGCAAGGTCATCGACGTCAAGGTGCAGACCCGCGCCGACGGCCACGAGCTGCCCCCCGGCGTCAACCAGCTGGTCAAGGTGTACGTCGGCCAGCGCCGCAAGATCAGCGTGGGCGACAAGCTCGCCGGCCGCCACGGCAACAAGGGCGTCATCAGCCGGATCCTCCCGGTGGAGGACATGCCCTTCCTC
>JAAZBK010000473.1 GCA_012513855.1 Acidimicrobiales bacterium | reverse complement strand
TCGGGGAAGAGGTGGTGCTCGATCTGGTAGCTGAGGTTGCCGGTGAGCACGTCGAACACCTGGCTGCCCTCGATGTTGGCCGAGCCGAGCAGCTGGCGCAGGTACCACCCGCCCCGGGTCTCGCCCTCCGCCTCCTCCTCGGTGAAGGTGGCCACGCCGTCGGGGAAGTGACCGCAGAAGATGATGGTGAACGCCCACACGTTGCGGGTGAGGTTGGCGGTGGCGTTTCCGGCCAGGGTGAACAGCGCTCCGGGCCCGGCCAGCGCCGGGAACAGCACGTAGTCCTTCAGGGTCTGCGACCCGAGCTTGCGGCCGATCTCACGGAGCTGGGCCACCAGGTCGCCCGCGTCCTTGCCCCGCCCGAGCTTCTCCACCTCGGTGCCGTGCAGCATCACGCCGTACTGGAACAGCGCTGCCAGGGCCGCCGCGTAGATCGGGTTACCGAGGTTGGCGGGGGTCCACCGCTGCTCGGGCGACACGCGGATGATGGCGTAGCCGACGTCGCGGTCCTTGCCGATGATGTTGGTGAAGGTGTGGTGCTCGTAGTTGTGGGTGTGACGCCACTGCTCGGCGGGGCAGGCGGTGTCCCACTCGAACCGGTTGCCCTCGTAGTCCTCACGATCGAGGAAGTCGTACTGGCCGTGCATCACGTTGTGGCCGATCTCCATGTTGTCGAGGATCTTCGACAGCGAGAGGGCCACGGTGCCGGCCAGCCAGGCGGGCGGGAGGAACCCGGCGAACAGCAGGGCCCGACCGGCCAGCTCGAGCCGGCGCTGGGTGGCCACCACGCCGTCGATGTACTCGCGGTCGCGCTCGCCCAGGTCGGCGACCGTCCGGCGGCGAAGGTCGTCGAGCTCCTCGCCCAGGGCCTCGACCTGCTCGGGGGTGAGGTGCGCGGCAGAGCGGAAGCGGGTGAGGTCGACGACGGGGCCGTCCTCGTCGCCGCGGGCCAGATCGGCGTTGTCCGGTTCGGTGCGGTCCGGGTCGGCGTGGATTCGGGTGACTGCGGTCATGGGGGTGCTCTCCGGGTTCGAAGGGCGGACAGGGGTCAGAGATCGAGGGCGACATCGCCCTCGGCGTGGGAGACGCAGATCCGGATCGGCCCGGCACCGTCGGAGGTCTCGCCCGTGCGCACGTCGACGACGGTGCCGCTGAGCTTGGGCGTGGTGCAGGTGCCGCAGATGCCTCGCCGGCACCGGTTGCGGGGTGCGAGCCCGGCCGCCTCCGCCGTCTCCAGCAGGGAGCCCTCGGCCACCGCAGTCAGCCCCGAGCGTTCGAACGTGACCGTACGGGCCCCGATGTTGGTTCGTTCCGACGGGCCCGGGGCAGGCCGGTCTCCGGTGCGGTCGTGGTCGGATCGAGCCTCACCAGCTGTGCCCACGTCGTCCACGGCTGTACCGCGACGGGTCGCACCGGGATCGAGCCAGCGGAAGTAGGCGGCGGGACCGTGCGGCGCGAACAGCCGGTCCAGCACCGATCCCGCCGCCCGCGCCACCGCCGGCGCCGCGGGTCGTTCCATCTCCTGGGCAGCTGCACCCGCCATGGGGCCATCTCCATCAGTTGGTGAACACTTGTTCACTCAGGGTAGGGAGAGGCGGCCGGCGAGGGCAAGCGAACTTCGTCACAAGCGTCCGAGGCCAGATCCCCGTCGGCCTCACCACCACCCACCAGGTTGGGGGCAACGCAGGTCGCCCAGCGACACCAGCCGCCCCCAACTCCTTCATGAACCCGGCCGCCCTCGGACACCAGCTGGGTTCGGGGCGCCTCAGGTCGTCCAGCGACACCAGATGCCCCCAACCTCCGCTCGGGTGGACGACGCCTCTCCGGCGCTCGGTGAACGATCGTCTACCATCGCGTGGGTGAGCCCCGAGGACGACGACGGCACCACCGTCGACCACCCAGACAGCCACGCAGCTGACGACGCGCCGGCTGATGCGTCCCCATCGCGCCGATCAGGGAGGTCCTCGTCCCGCCGGCCGTCGTCGGGCTCCTCACGGTCGGGAACCTCACGGTCGGGGTCATCGACCCGCTCGTCACGACCGTCGAGCCGTTCGGGCCGATCGACCGGCTCCTCCCACGGGGAGTCGCGGCGCCACGTCGACAAGGCCAGGACCCGACGCGCACTGCTCGACGGTGCGCTCGAACTGCTCACCGACCGCAGCCTCGACAACGTGGGCATACGTGAGGTCACCCGCGCCGCCGGGGTGGCACCGGCGGCGTTCTACCGCCACTTCGACCGCATCGACGACCTCGGGCTGGTGCTGGTCGACGAGGTGTTCGCCACGCTGCGCCAGCTCATGCGAGACGCCCGCGACGACGTGGTGGCCGCCGACGACATCGCCAAGCGATCGGTCACCGCGCTGGTCCGCCACATCCACGACCACCGACCGCACTACCAGTTCCTGGTCAGGGAGCAGTACAGCGCACTGGTCGACGTGCGGGTCGCCATCCGAACCGAGATCCGGCTGTTCTCCACCGAGCTGGCCACCGACCTCGCCCGACTTCCGGTCACGGGCAACTGGCCGGTCAAGGACCTGGTGATGCTGGCCGACATGATCGTCGACCTGATGGTCCGAACTGCGCAGCGCCTGTTGGAGGTGATCGACGAGGCCCCCGAGCGCGAGCCGGAGGTCATCGCCGACACCGTGCGCCGGCTCCGCTACCTCACCTTCGGTGCCACCGCCTGGCGGCCGAGCCGCTGAGGCGGCCCGCAGCAGATCCGCCGCAGAGCCTCAGCCGGTGGCGAGCTTGTAGAGGAGCACGCCGGCTTCCTCGCGGACCTCGGCGCCGCCGTGGAGGCGCAGGTGCTCGAGGTGGGCGTAGGTCTCGTCCTCGGCCATGCCGCCCCACGAGCGGGGCTTGAACAGCTTGTGGGAGAGGTCGGTGACGCTGGCCCAGCCGAGCTCGTCGCTGTAGCGGTGCAGGTCCTCGAGCCGGGAGTCGTGGTGGGTCTGGATCTCCTTCACCCGGCCCGCCAGGTCGGTCATGGGATGACCGTGCGCAGGCAAGGCGACGCTGACCCGGCCGATGCCGGCGAGGCGGTCGAGCGAGTCCATGAACCGCTGGAGGGCGTCGTCGACCATCCCCGAGATGTGGGGGGTGATGGTGGGCAGGACCTGGTCGCCAGAGAGGAGCACGCCGTTCTCCTCGTCGAACAGGCAGAGGTGGTCGTCGGTGTGACCGGGTGTGTCGAGGCCCACCCACTCACGCCCACCCAGGCGAATTCGCTCCAGGTCGCCCACCCGCTTGGTGGGTCGGGGCGAGCGCATCCACGGGAGCACGGCGGCGGCGTTGTCGCGCATCTCGGCGAGACGCTCGGGCGGCGGGCCGAGCGCCTCGCCACCCCACGGGGAGGGCCGGGGCGTGTCGAGGCGGTGCAGGAAGGCCAGCAGCTCCGGATCGGCGTCGGGATCGGCGTCCTCCAGTTCGCTGTCGTCGATGTCGTTCAGGTCGAACAGGGTGCGGAACCGTTCGTGGGCCACGATCTCGGCGCCGGTCTCCTGGGCGAGGAGGGCGGCTGCCCCGAAGTGGTCGGGGTGGGAGTGGGTGACCACCACGGTGTGGACGCGGGCCAGCGGTATCTCGGCCAGGGCCAGCCGGCCCATGAGGTTCTGCCACGACGTGGGACCGGGCATGCCGGGGTCGACAAGCGCGAAGCCCCGTTCGTCTTCGAGCGCATAGCAGTTGACGTGGCCGAGCCCGGTGAACTCGATGGGGAGCTGGAGTCGCAGGATGCCGGGTGCGACCTCGGCGATCTCGTCGGTCGCGTCTTCCTGCTCCTGCTTCTGGACCATGCGGTACAGCCTAACTTGACCCGGCGGTCAAGAGACGAGCCGGGAACGTCGGATGCCAGGGTTCCGCAGTTCTCGCTCGGTCAGGTCCTGGTGAGGTGGAACACCCGGAGGTTTCGTCCGCTGACCTCGACGTAGTCGTCGTACGCCGGCCACACCGCGATGAGCTGCGGCCAGACCTCGGCCTTGGCGTCGTCATCGAGCAGTTCAGCCACCACGGGGAAGGTCTGGCGCCGGTAGTCGACGCTGGCCGAGGGCTCGGCCAGGAGGTTCTCGGTCCACAGCGGGTGGGACTCACGGCCGAAGTTGGATCCGACCACGTACCACCCCCCATCCCCGTCTGGCACACAGGCCAGGGGCGACTGGCGGGGCTGGCCCGACCGCCGTCCGATGGTGGTGAGCACCAGGTTGGGGACGATGGCCCCGCTCACGCTCACCCGGCCCTTGGTGATCTTGTGGACCGCCCGATCGAGCGGCGGCACCACCGACGGGGCGACCTTGCGGAACCACCTGCTCGTGGCCATCTTGCGGACCGCACGGCTCATGGCGCCGTCGACGGCGAACTTCGGCATGCCGGGAGACTACGAACCCTGGGCGGCGATCACGAGCCCGGGACCTCGCAGCCATCGGGACCGCAGGCATCGGCGTCGGAGACCAGGTCGTCGAGGAGACCGGCCGGCTCGGGGCGTCGTTCGGCCCACACCCGCTGGAGCGCCTGGAGCATCCGGTCGGGCGGCTGGGCGCCTCCGAAGCCGAGGTCGCCGTCGAGCAGGAAGAACGGAACGCCGCTGATGCCCATCTCCCGGGCGGCCGAGACGTCGGCCCGCACCTCGTCGGAGTAGAGGTCGGAGTCGAGCACCTGGTCTACGACATCGGCTGGGAGGCCAACCGCCAGGGCGGCCTGGCGCAGGGTGTCGTGCTCTCCCACCACCTCGCCACGGGTGAAGTAGGCCTCGAACAGCTCGGTCTTGAGCTCGCGCTGTAGTCCGTGCTCCGCGGCAAGGTGCAGGAGCCGGTGGGCGTCGATGGTGTTGCTCCGCACGGTGAGGTCGAAGTTGAACTCGATGTCGACCTCTTCACCCATGTTCCGGATGCGGGCCTGAGACGCCTCGGCCTGCTCGATGCTGATGCCGTACTTCTTGGCGATGTGCACCGACACCGGCTGGTCGTCACGTACCGGAGCCCCGGGATCGAGCTCGTAGGAGTGGAGGACGACGTCGATCTTGTCGGCGTGCTCGAACTCGGCGAGCGCCACGTCGAGGTTGGTGAGTCCGACGTAGCACCACGGACAGACCACGTCTGACCAGACGTCGATTCGCAGGCGTTCGGGCTGGGACCTCGTTGCGGTGCTCACGATCTGTGACAACGCAACCACCTCCGCCGATGTTCCCGCTCGACACCGAACGGGAACACCGGCGGTCGTGCGATCAGGAGCCGTCCGTCATCGAACCATCGGACATGTCGTCACCGTCCTCGACCATCGAACCATC
>JAAZBK010000472.1 GCA_012513855.1 Acidimicrobiales bacterium | reverse complement strand
GCGAGGGAACGCCGTGGGAACACCCGGAGGAAGAGCGCCAAATCCGGAGGATCGCCCCGACAACGAGCAAGGCCCAGGTCGCTGACCTGGGCCTTCACTCACAAGTTGGTGGCGGGGGCAGGATTGAACCTGCGACCTTCGGGTTATGAGCCGATTCCAAGCCGCTTCTGGCGTACCGTTCCGTACCTTCCAGTGCCGCTGAGCTGGGGTTTCGCGCATTCTACGTGCCAGTCCGCACCACTGCGGACCAGCCAATCCCAGCCCGCGGTGTAGAAGAAAGTGTAGAAGAGGGCGGTGGCAGACTCACGTGGCCGGATCCGCCCGCTTGAGCTGGGCGACGCCGTCGAAGATCGTGTCCTCACTGGCGAGGGGAAGCTTCGCTGCGAGGGCCACTGCGGCCGCCCATCGGTCCGCTTCGTGGTCCTTGGCCCCGAGGCCGTGGCCGTTGTGAACGCACCAGGTCCTCAGATCGACGTACGCGTCGGTTACCTCGACCAGCGGCGGCATCACCTTGGAGGAGGCAACGAGGCGGTCGAGCACGCCGCGCCGTCGGGCGCCCCAGCCCGCAACCTCAGCACCGAAGCGCATCTCAGCCACGACGGTGAAGGGCAGAACCCAGATCGACTTGACCAACAACGGTTCCCACCGGGTGCGCCGTGCGGTACCTCTCACTCCGAGCCAGGCGCTCGCGATCATCGTGTCAACGACGATCGCGGCTGACACCGATCAGGCTTCCTCGAGGATCCTGAAGAACTCGTCCTCTTCCTCGGGGGTGAGGTCCTCGATCACGAAGCGGCGCAGGTCGCCCATCGGCTGACCGCCGCGGAGTACCTCGGCGATCGTGGTCGGCTCGCTCGGCGCAGGACGCTGGTTAGCGGTGTTGTCCGACATGAGCTCTCCCTTCCCTGGATGATTCGGAGAACAAGGCTACCCGAGCTCGGACGGTTGCCCTTCTCGCTCGACACCTCGGCGATGGTGTCGTGCACCTCCGAGACGCCCAAGAGAAGGGCCACGACGTCACCGATCCTCCGGTCTTTGGTCGATGAGGTGGCGGTTCTTGGCGACCGATCCGGGGAGGATGGCGAAGTGGACCTGGCCGTCGTCATCGACGGCGATCACCCGGACCACCGCTCGTGCCTGGCTGTCTCCGGCAAGGAGCATGGCCCCGGGGCGGACACGGTCGGGCGCGATCCCATCGGCGAGGGTCGACCAGCCGAGGCCGTCGTCATCCTGAGCATTCAAGTCGGCTACGAGATCAAGGTCGCCCATGGATCACCTGCCCGATCGGGTCAGCATTCACGGTACGAGTTCAACCCAGCCCGGCCTTGTCGAGCATGGCCATGAACGACGGACGGCGTCGGTTGCGCTCCCGGATGCCGCCGAGGTGCTCCCTGAACTCGTCGGTCCGGTCGGCTGCAGTCGCCGCCCGACGGGCCGCCCGGAGGTGCCGGATGGCGTCGCGGTACGCGCGCTTGTCGGCACGCGCGAGCACATCATCGGCGAGTCGCAGGTAGACCGCCATCGCATCGCCGGGCGCGGTTGGTTCACGTGCCTCGGCCAGTCGAAGCCACTGCGACGCCTGGACCTCGCGATCTCCAGTGGCGGCCACCGCCCACGCCTCGTCTGCCTCGCCGTCGGCCAGCAGGGCATCGATGTAGCCGACGGGATCACGCTCGGCCAGCACCGCCCGAGCTCGTTCGACCTCGACTCCCCAGGCATCGACGGCGCCGGCCGCTGTTTGCAGCTTGGCGTAGGTGGAAGCCGAGGGCATCCGCTCGTGGTGGTGACGGCGGAACCCCACCACCTCGCCCAGGTCGTCCGCTTCGGTGAGCAGCTCGGAAGCCAGGTCGTAGAGCTTCGCCACCTGCCACCCAGAGGTCTCGTCGATCCCACGACGAGCCCAGCGCAACGCGTCGTCGGCGTCGCCCAGCTCGACCATCGCCTCGGCGACGCGTTGGAACTGGTGGGGCGACGACAGATCCCCACCGAGCAGCTCGACGAGTCGGTCGACGTCGCGGTCGATGATGGCCAGGCGTTCGGCTGCGTACTTGGCGGCGAAGCTCGGGAAGCCTCCGTAGAAGTCGTGCAGCGTCTCCGACCGATGCTCGGGGGCATCCACTGGCTCGGATCGCTTGGCGACCTCTCGCCGGTAGACGACCAGCCCCTGGACCCCGAGCGCATCGGCGTAGGCGACCGGGTCGATCTCGAAGAAGTCCTGGTCGTCGAACGCGAACTTGACCATCCACTTGGCCAGCTTCTGTGGATCAGCAACTCCAGCGTCGCAGGATCGACGATGCAGGTCGAGAACGTCACGACACAGATCGCCGATCATCCCGTCGGAGTCGTCAGCCCGCAGGATCACCTTCACCAGGTGCCCCGCCGCCCGTTGCAGCAGCACGACCAGCTCCGCCGACGGGGCCGTGGTCACCTCCTCGGCGAGCGCGTCCACCACCGGAGCCGCATCCCGCGCCCACGCGGACGAGCCCCAGTAGTCGAGGTGGCGACGGGTTCGCAGGCCGTCATCGACCGCTGCCTTCAACACGGCGAGCCGCTCGCTCTCACCGGCAGCAGCCAAGAGGACCGCCCGCATCACGTCCTCGTCCCTCTCCGCTGCGCTCACCAGCAGCCGCCGCGCCACCTCATCATCGAGCCGCGCCACCACCTCATCGATCGGCTCGACTTCGTCAGGTCCCTGGGCCGGCATCGGGCGCGACGGTAGCGGCCACCAGGATGTGCCATGCCAGGCCCCCTGCCAGGTCTGTCACCCATGCCGTACGCGCAGGTACCTGGCGGCTCACGAGGCCCGTGCGGCTCTGCACGCCGGGCATCGCCTCGGGCGTGCTCCGGCTCGGTCGGGGGTCGAGCTACTGATCCCTCCAGTAGTGCGGGTGATCTGTTGAAGGCATTCGATGATGCGGGTCGCGACATGGTCGAACGCGTCGACCGTGCTCAGGTCAGCGATTCCAAGGCGCGAGAGAGCTGCTTCCCGTCGAGAACCACCAAGGTGCGCGAATCTTCCTGCCTGGCGTTGTGGCACTGCACCTGACGGCGCCACGACGTCGCATCCTCGAGGTGCTGCGCGACTGTGGACCCAGGACCGACGCCGAGATCGCTGAGTGCTGGATGGACGGCGACGGGAGCGCCGACCAGTGGGACGGCCGACTGCCGGGCCTGGTCAGCCGGTCGACGTGGAAGTTGGAGTTCCTCGGGTGGATCGACGCCGACGGCGATCGCTGGAAGTTGACGTCGATCGGCAGCGCAGCACTGGCGGCGAAGGCCTGAACCCCCGACGCCACCGGTCGACG
>JAAZBK010000004.1 GCA_012513855.1 Acidimicrobiales bacterium | reverse complement strand
TCGGCCACGGTGGCCACGATCCGCTCGATCTCTTCGGCGGTGGTGGTGAGCGGTGGCATCAGCACCACCACGTCGCCCAACGGCCGGATCAGGACGCCGCGCTCCACGCAACCGGCCGAGACCAAGCGGCCCCAGCGGAGCCCGTCGGCCGGAGGGTCCAGCTCGATGCCGACCATCAGGCCCTGCCGCCTGACCTCGCGGACCCCGGCGAGCGGCTCGACCCGCTCGGCGAGGAGCTCACCGAGTTGGTCGGCCCGGGCGCGGACGTTCGCGAGCACGTCCCACTCGTCGAGCAGCTGCAGGTGCCGGAGGGCTACGGCGGCCCCGAGGGCGTTCCCGCTGTAGGAGTGCCCGTGGTAGAAGGTGCGCTCGGAGAGGTCGGGGCCGAGGAAGGCCTCCCACACCCTCTCGCTGGCCACGGTGGCGGCCAGGGGGAGGTAGCCACCGGTGATGCCCTTGCCGATCACCATCAGGTCGGGCCGGGTGCCGCACTGCTCGGTGGCGAAAAGGGTGCCGGTCCGCCCGAATCCGGTGGCCACCTCGTCGTGGATCAACAGCACGTCGTGGGCGGCCGCCGCGGCGGCGACCGCGGCCACCGCTTCGGCGGGAACGAGCGCCATTCCCGCCGCGCCCTGCACCAGCGGCTCGAGCACGACCGCAGCCAGCTCGTGGCCGTTCTGCTCGATGGCGGCGACGGCAGCGTCGACCGCACCCGGCTCGCCGAGCGACGGGGTGCGCAGGACCGGGAACCTCAACGGATCGAACACGTTGGTGCCGAAGCCGCCGTCGCCGATGGCGAGGGAGCCGATGGTGTCGCCGTGGTAGGCGCCCCCGAAGGCCAGGTAGCGGGTTCGCGTGGTGACGCCCTGGTTGGTCCAGTACTGGAACGCGATCTTGATGGCCTGCTCGACGGCGGCGGCGCCGTCGCTCGCGAACAGGAAGCGGGGTCGGTCCACCGGAACCCGTGGCGCCAGGGCCTCGGCCAGCTCGATCACGATGCGGTTGCCGTTGCCGAGCAGCGTCGAGTGCGCCACCCGGTCGAGCTGATCCCGGATGGCCTGGTTCAGCTCGGCGACGTTGTGGCCGAGGGTGGTGACCCACAGCGACGAGATGGCGTCGAGGTAGCGGTTGCCCTCGACGTCGATCAGCTCCCTGCCCTCGGCCCGTTCGACGATGACGGGCCGGTTGTCGGCGTAGGCGGACATCTGGGTGAACCCGTGCCAGACGCTGGCGACGTCACGATCGATCCAACCCGGGGTGTCGGCCACGGCTTGTGACGCTAATGCCACCGTGGTCCTGCGCCGTAGGGCGGTGGGCGAGCCGACGTCAGCGGTGGGGGACGTCCTCGGAGGGGGAGTCGTGGTAGGCGGGGTCGTCGGCGCCCAGGTCCTCTGCCGCCTGGCGGACCTGCCAGTCGCGGTCGGTGAGAGCTCGCTCGAGCGCTGCGTCGACCTCGGGCCCCTCGAACGGCGCCAGCGCGATGACGGCACGGCGTCGCACCGTGGCCTTGTCTTCGGTGGCGTTGAGGATGGCGTTCAGGCCGGCCGGGTCGCCCAACGAACCCAGGGCCGCCACCGCCGACTCGCGGATCAAGGAGTCGTCGGCCTCGATGGCGAGGGTGGCCAGGGCCTCCACCGACCCGGCCTCGGGCGGAACCCGCT
>JAAZBK010000471.1 GCA_012513855.1 Acidimicrobiales bacterium | reverse complement strand
CCGGCCCCGAGGTTCGAGTACTGCTGCTGCACCTGGCCCTACCGGTGTAGGACCGGTGTGCAGCCGTCGGTGGGTCAGGGGGTGACGGTGAGCTCCGCCCACATGCCGCTGATGAAGTGGGGCGGCCCGGCGTTGGCGATCGTGGGCGGCCCGCCCTGGGATTCGGCCGCGGCCGCCAGGTACTCGGCGGGGCTGACCCCGGTCGGGATGCCGCACAGGATCACGTACCGGCCCGGTTCGGTGAGGGTGCCGTCGCCCACTGCGGGGACCTGCTCGCCTCCGGGCTCGGCCAGCAGGACTGCCTGGGGCATCGCCGACATGATGTGGCCGAGCTCGGACTCCGGCAGGGTGACCAGCTCGGACACGGGCCGGGTCTCGTCGTCGGGCAGCCGGATGGCCACCAGCTCGTGGAGCTCGGTCTCGGCGTCGTTCACCAGCGAGAGCCGGGTGCCGGCCTCGATCTCGGCCGGAAGGTTCTCGAAGGCGAAGTCGACCGCCGTCACCTCGACGTGGTCGTGGGCGCCATCCTCGGCCGGGTCGCCGCCCGGGTCCTCGGCGGGAGCATCGGTCGAGCCGGTGGTCGGAGCGGTGGTGCTGCTCGCCTCCTCGATGCCGGCGGGCGACTCCGTGGCGGTGGTGGCGTCGTCGTCATCTCCGCATGCGGCGCTGCCGAGGAGCAGCCCGGCGACGATGACGGCGCCGCCGGCCCGGCGGATCAGCTTGGTGGTGGTGGTCTTCATGGGTCTTCCTCGTCGTCCTTCTTGGTTCGTTGGTTGGTTGTCTCGTTGTGATTCGGTGCCCCAGTTGTCGCACCGGCCGCTTGCGGCCGGCTTGGAGACGGCTTGAGGCGCTTCGGCCCCGACCGGGTCGAGAACCGGCGGGTCAGGCCGCGGGGTCCAGGTGGTCCTCGTCCGGACTGGCCTGCAGGTCGCTCGTCCCGAACCGATCCGGGTCGGGCCCGGGATCGACGGCGCTCGGGGTGGCGGTTGCCGGTGTGTTCTCGTGCCCGCCCTCGATGTCGACGTGGGGGAGCACCCGGTCCAGCCAGCGGGGGATCCACCAGTTGCGGTCGCCCAGGAGCTCCATGGTCGAGGGGACCAGGACCATCCGGACCAGGGTGGCATCGAGCAGGACGGCGGTGGCCAGGCCCAACCCGATGACCTTCATCAGGACGGCGTCGTTCAACATGAACGCACCGAAGACGGTGACCATGATCGCCGCCGCAGCGGAGATGACCCGACCGGTCCGAGCCATGCCGTCGGCCACGGCGGTGGCGTTGTCGCCGGTGCGGAGGTGTTCCTCCCGGATCCGGGACAGCAGGAACACCTCGTAGTCCATCGACAGACCGAACAGGAGGGCGAACATCATCATCGGGGTCCACACCGGGATGGGCGTGGCCTCGTGTATGCCGATCAACTGGCCGAACCAGCCGCCGCTGAGGGCCAGCGCCATGATCCCGTACGCCGCACCTATGGCCAGGAGGTTCATCGCCGCTGCCTTGATGGCCACGAGCAGTGAACGGAACACCACGAGCAGGAGCAGGAACGACAGGGCGCATCCTCGGGGTCCTGGCCGCCGGCCAGGGCCGCCCGGTACCGGGTCACGATGAACAGGGCGTAGTCGATGCCGACGCCGATGCCGATCATGGTGACCAGTTGCGGCGCCCACTCCGGGATCATCAGCAACCGGTTCATGATCTGCACCGTCGCCAGGCTCACTCCGACGCCGAAGATGGCGACCACGAGCGGCAACCCGGCCGCCAGCAGCGACCCGAAGGCCAGGAGCAGGATGACCAGCGCGGCCATCATCCCGAACTGCTCGGAGCCCGGCTCGCCGCTCTCGGCGGTCTGCACGGCCGATCCACCCACGTCGATCGAGAGGCTCGCGGAGTCCCGTTCGGCGAGGTGCATCAGCTCCTCGATGGTGGTGAGCGGAACCTTCTCCGACTGGCGTCGAGGCGGGCCTCGGCCAGCTGGACGGTGCCGTCGGAGGAGGTGGCGAGCACCTGCACCGCACGAACGTGGTCGACGTCGAGGGCGGCGGCGTTGAAGCCGGCGATGGCCGCGGAGGCCTCCGGGTTCGTCACCCCCGACGGAGCGTGGAACACCACCTGGACGGTGTCGCCCGAGGACTCGGGGAACCTCTCGGTCAGCAGCGCCTGGGCGCTGGCCGACTCGCTGCCCGGGATGGAGTAGTCGACCCGGTGGTCTCCTCCCCATCGGCCGGCCGCCGCGGTGGCCAGCACCAGGACGGTGATCCAGGCCAGCACCACGATGCGGCGCCGGCGGTACATGAGACGGGCGAACCTCTCCATCACGCCACCAGCTCTCGCTCGGTCCCACCGTCGGTGGAGGGGGCGGGTACGGCGCCGCTGCTCCCGGTGGCGGCGGCGGCCTCGACCGCCGAGGTGCGGGGGAAGGCGATGGCGCACAGGCGCTGGTGGCGCTTGCGGGTCATCCGGTGAACCACCCGAAGCGCCTGCGGAGCCCGGGCGAGGAGGACGGCGCCCTCCTCGGCAGTGGTCCCCGCCATGATGAACGGGACGGTGAACAGTGCCTGCTTGCCCAGTGGGACCTCCTGGTGGATCCGGGCTTCGATGGCGGCGTACTCCTCGCCGGTGAAGTGGTCCTCGAACAGGGGCAGCAGCTCCGCGTCCTCCACGTCGAGGTGCTCGTCGACGTGGGCCGACAGCTCGTCCAGGAGGGGGATGAGCCGCGAGGTCGAGCGGCCCCGGCCGACCCGGGCGATCTCCCGCCCGATGTGGAGCATCACGACGTCGAGGTGGTGGTGGTCACCATCGATGGCGGTGAGGGCGACCGATCCGCCCGGGACGCGTGAGGCCAGCTCGGGGAACATGATCACGTCCTCCACCGTGTGGTGGTGCGTCAGCTCGCCCGCGTAGCCGTGCCAGTAGCGGCCGAAGGCCTTCACCTGCTGGCGGTCGGCCAGGTCGAGCTCCGATGCCCCGAGGGCCAGGCGCCGGGCACCGTCGCGCAACAGGCGGTGGATGATCCGGTACATGCCGAGGTCGGGTCGGTTCGAGCCCGGCCCGGTCACGGTGGTCCGGGTGTCGGTGGCCCGGGTGTCGGTCGGGTCGGTGGCGGGGGTGCCGGTGATCATGGGGAAGGTCTCCTCGAGTCGGGCCCTCGCACATCACGGAGGCCGATGGGGAGACGGTCCCAGCAGGCGGTTGAAACCGGCTTGGAAGCGGCTTGGAGAACTGGAACGGCCGGCCGGAGGATTGCCTCTGACCAGCGGTTTCGTCAGTCGAGAGCAGCTCTGACCGCGGCGTTGAAGGCCTCGGGCGCCTCGATCTGGGGGTAGTGGCCCGCACCGTCGATCCAGGTGAGCGTGGGCTCGGGCAACCCGCTGGCGGTCCGGGTGTCCACCAGCCGTTGGGCCATGGACGCCACCGCGATCGGGTCCTCCGGTCCCCACACCACGTGCAACGGCGAGGGGTGGGTCTCGATGGCGCCGGTGAAGCGACGTTCGTTCGCCCTGCGCTCCTCGATGTAGCGGATCGTCCTGGGAAGCAGGGCGTCGCCGCCGGCGTGGCACACCAGTTCGGCGTGGCCACGCATGCCGATGTGCTGGTTCGCTGGTGCGAGGGTGGCTCGCAGGCTGGCGTCGAGGAGCTCGGGCCCTGGGCCTTCCGGGCCGCGCTCGTCGGGCAGGTCCAGGAGCATCAACTGGCCCGCGGTGAGGTTGGCCATCTCGATGTAGATGCTGCCGTTGGTGACCACCCGACGGGTGATCTCCAACGGCCACGCCCCGTCGAGGTCGCGGGCCAGGAGCTCGCCGCCCACCGTGTCGCCCATGTCGTGGGTGAGCAGGGCGAACCGGTTCAAGCCGACGGCGGCAACGGCTCCCGCCACCACGTCGGCCTGGAGCGCCATCGTGTAGTGCCGGTCGGGCTTGGCCGACAGCCCGAAGCCGAGCAGGTCGACCAGCACCACCCGCCGGTCGCGGCTGAGGTCGGCGGTGAGCCCGGCGAAGTCGAACGACGACGTGGGGAAGCCGTGCACGATCACCAGCGGCTCGGGCGCGGGTCCTGCCTCGGTTTCGGGACCGGCATGGTCGGGACCCACGTCGACCACGAACACCTGATGCCCGTCGACCTCGATGTGGTGGCCTCGGGCTTCCCACTCGGTGACTGCGCCGTCGCTCCAGGTGGTCATGATCGTGGTTCCTCCTGCTCGGTCAGCTCTCGGGTTCGCTCGTGGTCTCGAGCATCGAACGGAGGGTGGTGCGCCACGCCCGCTTGATCTGTGCCGGGGTTCGGTTCAGGTCGAACCGTTGGAGATCCCAGGTCTCGAACGACGCGATCGCCGTGATCATCGCGGCGGCGTCCTCTCGGGCCGCCGGGCTCATCGTGGCCAGCTCCGGGGCGAAGTGCCGGGCCGCCTGGGCCTGCTGGGTGCGTCGGGTGTCGCCGAGCACCGACGCCAGGTCGGGGTTGTCGAACGCGCGCGCCCGACCGAGGCGCGCCACCGGGGCGATGGCCTCCCAGAGCGCCCCACGGGCGGCGGCGAAGCGCTCGATCCGGGCGGACAGTGCGCCCTTGCCCTCGTTCGGGATGGCGAACAGGTGCCGGTGCGTCTCGATGAACCGCCCGGTGGCCTGGAACTGGAGGTCGGCGATCGATTCGAAGTAGCGGAAGAGGGTGGCCTCGGAGACGCCCGCCCGTTGGGTGACCATGGCGGTGGGCGGAGGAGCGTGACCCTCGTGCAGGAGCTGCACCACGGTCTCGATGACCGCCTGGCGGCCGCGCTCCCGCCGTGCCGTGCGCCCGTCGACGGGTGGGCCGGTGGGTTCTCCCGCCTCGGGACGTTCGGTGGTGGTCGGGTTCCGCACGATGGGATCGTAGCACCGGAGGCAATGTTTTGAGAGT
>JAAZBK010000470.1 GCA_012513855.1 Acidimicrobiales bacterium | reverse complement strand
TCGAGTTGACCGACTACCGCCTCCTCGCCGTGATCGGCCTCGTCCTGCTCGCCATCCCGCTGGTCGTCGTGACCCGCCGCCGGACCGAAGTCGCCCTCGCCACCGCCGCCTGAACTCTGGGCTGTAGACCTCGGAAACCGAGGTGATTGCGGTAGGGACGCCGGTTGCCCGGCGCCCCCCGCACAGATCCCAGCGTGCGCTGCTAACGCACTGGGCTCTTGCCTTGGGTGTTGGCGTCGAAACGGGCGCTGGGCCAGGGATGGTGGATGCGGGCGGGAGGTAGCCACTGGTCGGCGTAGCGGCCGATCCGTTCCCAGGTCATCCGGTGTCGTTGACTCCGGCGCCGTAACGCCCGGAGCCACAGGTGGATAACCCTGAAACGGTAGGTGTTGATCGCTTTGCCGTTGTCAGGCACTCCGTAATAGGCGAAGTGCCCGCGTAGGACACTGGCGAGCCAGCGTGCCTGTTCGGGGATGGGCAGATGCCGTCGTCTCATCAGCTCTGTTTTGAGCCGGTGCAACTTGACACGCATCCGTTGTTTGTCGGTGACTCGCCTCACCTTGAAACGCCCCTTCTTGGTGGCCGCGCATATGTGCGTGAACCCCAAGAACGTGAACGTCTCGGGTTTGCCAAGCCCACGCCGGTTCCGGTCCGAAGCGGCGAACCGCCCGAACTGGATCAGCCGGGTCTTACCGGCGTTCAGTTCCAGCGAGAACTTCGCGAACCTGTCGCGAAGGTCAGCCCAGAACCGTTCGGCGTCGTCGCGTGACTCGAACCCCACCACGAAGTCGTCGCAGAAACGCACCACGACGACGTCGCCGCGTGCGTGGCTGCGTCGCCACTGATGGGCCCACAAGTCAAACACGTAGTGCAGGTAGACGTTCGCCAACAGCGGCGAAACTGACGCCCCCTGAGGGACACCTCCCTGACTAGCCGACCAAACCCCATCCTCGATGACCCCTGCTGCCATCCACTTTTGGACCAGCCGCAGGACCCTCTCATCTCCTATCCGGTGCTCCAAGAACTTCACCAGCCACTGATGGTCAAGACTTGTGAAGAAATCGCGGATGTCCGCGTCGAGCACCCAGTTCACCTTCCTACGTTGAATCCCAACCGAAAGCGCATCCAACGCGTCATGCGGTGACCGCCCCGGCCTGAACCCATACGAAAACCCAGCGAAATCCGCCTCGTAAACCGCGTTCAACACCTCGACCAGTGCCCGTTGGACGATCTTGTCTTCCAAACTGGCAATACCGAGCGGCCGTAACCGCCCGTCCGTCTTGGGAATGAACACTCTCCGAGTCGGTTTCGCCCGGTAACGCCCCGCATGGACCCGGCCATGTAGATCCTCAAGGTTCGCCTCGAGATCTGCCCCGTAATCCTTCCACGTCACGTCATCCACCCCCGCCGCAGCACCCGGGCGGATCGCCCGATACGCCGCACGGAGGCGATCAACATCAACATGATGCAAAAGCGCCGTGAACTTCGCTTCCCTGTCCCTACGCGCCGCTTGGCGCACACGATCCAGATCACTAGGCGCGTTCGGTCCGGCTCTGCGTCCGGAACGCGTTTCACTGGCCATGTTCTCCTCGGCCGGTCCCCTTCCCTCCACCAACTCCTCTGCCCCACCTCGGGCATCGTTCGCCGGCATCGCAGGTAATACGGGACCGTCTGACTTCCCACAGTCGTCCATCACGGGATTACGGCCTCAACCTTGCCCGCACGACCCACCCAGCCATCACCAGGACGGGTAACCATGGGATCTCCCGGTTCTCGCGCATGAAGATTCCGCGCATGCACAGGTTCTTCGACCCCGCGAGGCCCACCAGCAGCTCGCGAAAACGCCACCAGCAGTGTTACCTTCGACCAGTTCCAAAAGCGTCGGCACCTCAAACGTAACCCTATTTCGGGGCTCAATAGCCCAGCCTGCGCGTACCCCTACCGACGGCTTCGCCAGCACCCTCACAGACACCAACGCACGGCTCGGGGCCATCGTGGATCGCTAATCCCTCAACGTAGAGCTCTCACATCTCCTTCTTCATGCCGGTTTATCCCGGCGGCACTGGAACCCAGGGTTGCACACGTCGGTTTCCGACGTCCCCAGCCCAGAGTTCAGAGCCCAGAATTCAGGGCCGGCCCCAGCCTCCGCCGCCGGGGGTTCGGATCAGGAGACGGTCGCCGGGCCTCACCTCAAACGTGGTTTTGGCGGCGAGCCTCTCGCGACCGCCGTCCATGCGGATCAGCCAGTCTTCGCCAACCGCCCCGGGTCCCCCGCCGGCCAGACCCCAGGGGCCGTGGCGGCGGCGGTCGCCCATCAACGAGACGGTGGCGTCCTCCTCGAAGAGGATCTCCCGCTCGATCCCGTCTCCCCCGGCGAACTCCCCTATCCCACCGCTGTCGCGGCGCAAGGTGGTGCGCGTCACCTTGAACGGATAGTGCCCTTCGAGGGACTCGCGAGGGGTGTTCTTGGTGTTGGTCATGCCGGTCTGGATCCCGGACTGCCCGGCCCGGCCCGGCCGCCCGCCCTGACCACCGGCGACGGTCTCGTAGTAGGCGAACCGGTCGTTGCCAATCAGGCAATTGTTCATCGTGCCCTGCGAGGCGGCCGGGACCCGGTCGGGTGCGGCCTGGGCGAGCGCCCCGAGAAGGACGTCGGCGATCCGCTGGCTGGTCTCGACGTTGCCCGCCGCCACTGCCGCCGGCGCCACCGCAGCCACCAGGCTGCCGGGCTCGGCGATCAGTTCAACTCCCCGGTAGCAGCCGCCGTTGGCCGGGATCTGGGGATCGGTGGCGACCCGCAGGGCGTAGTAGAGACAGGACCGGGTGACCGCCTCCGGGGCGTTGAAGTTGGCCGAGATCTGGGGGTGGGTCCCGCCGAAGTCCGCCGTCACGGTCCCGCCGGAGATGGTTAGGGCGACTCGAATCGGGACGTCCGTCTCTCCCCACTCCATCACGTCCTCGAACCGGTACTCGCCGTCGGGCAGGTCCATGACGGCGGCTCGCATGCGCCGTTCGCCGTAGTCGAGCAGCTCGGCCGACACCTCCCGGAAGCGCTCGACTCCTTCGGCCGCCACCAACTCCTCCAGGCGCCGGGCGGCAACGGCGTTGGCACCCATCTGCGCGGCCAGGTCGCCCCGTCGCTCGGCCGGGGTGCGGGTGGCGGCCAGGAACGGTTCGATGAACTCGGGAACCCAGTCGCCACCGGCCACGCACACCATCGGGGAAACCACGTGACCCTCCTGTTCGAGCCGCACGGCGTGGGCCGGCATCGATCCGGGAGCTTCCCCACCGACGTCGGCGTGGTGGGCGCGGTTGCCGACCCAGCCCACGTGGGAACCGTCGACGAACACGGGACTGACGAGGGTCAGGTCGTTGAGGTGGGTGCCCCCGGCGAACGGGTCGTTGACGGCGTACTGGATGCCTGGAGCGGGCTCGAACCGTTCCAGGACGGCCTCGACGGAGGCGGGCATCGCCCCGAGGTGGACTGGAATGTGCTCGGCCTGGGCGAGCATCTCGCCCTTCACCGTGAACAGCGCCGCCGAGCAGTCGGCACGCTCCTTGATGTTCGGCGAG
>JAAZBK010000081.1 GCA_012513855.1 Acidimicrobiales bacterium | reverse complement strand
GCCGAGGCGTCGGGAGATCTTGACCTTGGGTCCGGTGTAACGAGCCATCTCTACTCCTGGGTCAGATCCGGCGCCGCTTGGGAGGGCGGCAGCCGTTGTGGGGCATGGGGGTCACGTCCTTGATGCCGGTGACCTCGATGCCGGTGTTCTGGATGGAACGGATTGCGGTCTCACGACCCGAACCCGGGCCCTTGACCAGCACGTCGACCTTGCGGACACCGTGCTCCATCGCGCCGCGGGCAGCCTTCTCGGCGGCCATCTGGGCGGCGTAGGGAGTGGACTTGCGGGAGCCCTTGAACCCGACGTTGCCGGCCGAAGCCCAGGCGAGGACGTTGCCGTCCTGGTCGGTGATCGAGATGATCGTGTTGTTGAACGAGCTCTTGATGTGCGCCACGCCGTAGCTGACGTTCTTGCGCTCGCGCTTGCGGGGACGACGGCCCCCGGGCTTGGGCTTGGCCATTACTTGCGAACCTTCTTCTTGCCGGCGACCGTCTTCTTCGGGCCCTTGCGGGTACGGGCGTTGGTGTGGGTGCGCTGTCCGCGCACGGGGAGGCCCTTGCGGTGCCGGAGACCCTGGTACGACCCGATCTCCATCTTGCGCTTGATGTCCTGCTGCACCTCGCGCTTGAGATCGCCCTCGACCTTGAGGCTCTGGTCGATGTAGGCGCGGATCTTGTTGATCTCCTCGTCGGTGAGATCACGGGTGCGGGTGTTCTGATCGATGCCCGCTGCCTCGCAGATCTTCTCCGCCGTGCTGCGGCCGATGCCGAACACGTAGGTGAGGGAGATGACGAGCCGCTTCTCGCGGGGGATGTCGACGCCGGAAATGCGTGCCATTGACTTAGCCCTGCCTCTGCTTGTGACGCGGGTTGGACGAGCAGATGACATGGACCCGGCCGTGACGGCGGATCACCTTGCAGTGCTCACAGATGGGTTTGACGCTGGGTTGGACCTTCATGGTGCCTTCGGTGGTGTGGTCGACCGGACGCTGCAGGACAGCGGCCGGCTACTTGTAGCGGTATGTGATGCGGCCGCGTGACAGGTCGTAGGGCGTGAGCTCCACCTGTACGCGGTCGCCGGGGAGGATTCGGATGTAGTGCATCCGCATCTTCCCGGAGATGTGCGCCAGCACCTCGTGCCCGTTCTGCAGCTCCACGCGAAACATCGCGTTCTTCTGCGCCTCGAGCACGGTGCCTTCGAGGACGATTGCGTCTTCTTTGGGCTTGGGCAGGGGAGATCTCCTGGTCGAACCGGTAACGTTCTGGGCCCGACCACGCGCCAGAGGTCGCGAGGGCACGATGGGCCGAAGGTCCATGCTAACGCGGACCCCGCCCGTGTCCAAGTCCGGTGTCTAGCACGTCTGAACGTTCCATGTGGGCACCCTCGACTCCCGGCTAGCTTCTGTTCACCAGCCGGTCAGGGGACCGGCCGGCTCGATGGGAGACCCGTTGCCACGAACCTTGGGCGCACTGATCCGGCGGAGCGCACTCGCCGTGGCACTGACCGTGGCGGTGTCGGGGCTCACGGCCTGCGAACCGGTGGCCGAAGGAGGGTTCTCCCTGCTCACGTACAACGTGGCCGGTCTCCCCCAGGAGATCTCCCCCGTCACCCCCGGCACGAACATCCCCCTCATCAGCCCCAAGCTGGAGCCCTACGACGTTGTGGTCACCCAGGAGGACTTCGACTGGTGGATCCCCGAGCTCGACGTGCTCGACTTCGCCGAGTACCACACCCGCCTCCGAGCCCAGACCACCCACCCGTGGGCCACGGGGCAGCACCCCGGACCGGCAGCGGTCGGGATCGACGGCAGCGATCCGGAGCGCCCGATGCCGCTGGTGGGCGACGGCAACGGCATCTTGAGCCGCTTCCCCTTCGACGGCGCCGATCGCGTTCCGTGGGAGCACTGCTTCGGTTCGGCCGACACGAGCGACGGCGGAGCAGCCGACTGCCTGGCCATGAAGGGCTTCGCCCGGGCCCGCCTCACCCTCGCCGACGGGGTCGAGGTCGACCTCTACACGGTGCACGCAGAGGCCGGGCGGACCGCCGCCGACACCCGCATGATCGCCGAGGACTTCGACCTCCTGGCCGGCTACATCGCCACCCACTCGGCAGGTCGTGCCGTGATCGTGGCAGGTGACACCAACCTGCACACCCGCCCCGGACACGTGATGGAGCCCGTCCACGCCCCCATCTGGACCGCCTTCCTCGCCGACACCGGGCTGGTCGACGTCTGCGTCGCGGTGGAGTGCCAGGACCCGGGCGGCATAGACAAGGTCGCCTTCCGCAACGGCGGCGGCGTCACCCTCGCTGCCCACGAGAGGCGGTTGGAGACCGACGTGTTCGTCGACTCCGAGGGCCGGGCCCTCAGCGACCACCCGCCCGTGTCCGTCGAGTTCACCTGGACCCTCTGGGCCTGAACACGCCCAGCCGCACTGCCTCAACGGCAGAACCGCTGGTCTGCGGTGGTTGCTACGAACCGGCCGTCTCCGCCTCGGTCGCTTCCCACCGTGCTTCTGGAGCGCGTTCAAGGTACGGGGCGGCTTCTGCGTGAGGCTGAGCCCCTTCCAGAAGATGCTTGATCTCATCGATTGTCAAACCAGCGACTCGTCGTTTGAAGTCTTGGGGATCGTCGCCGCTCACCACGGCCTTCCCATCGACGATGGGGAGGTAGCCGTCGGGCGACGGGGCGTCAAGCGCCCCGTCGGCCTCAGGTGCAGGGAGCAGCACGTACACCTCGCCCACCTCCATCCGTGGAACGTTCTCGACGATCATCGGCCTCTTGGCGTGTCCCCCGACCCAGCCCAGCCCTTCCATCTCGAAGGACTCACCCAACTCCATCCGACCCGGGTCCCACACCCAGTCGATGAACTCGAAGGTATTGACCGCAGGCGTATAGCCCCCTTCATCAGGCTCGCTGGTGCCCTCCCGTTGAGAGGTCAGACGAGCGAGGACAGCAGCGTCGGAGTAGGTGACGACATCTTCTAACGTCTCGACGGGGACGCGTGATTCAAAGCTTGCGAGTACGGCGGCGTCATCTGGGTCAGACCCGCATGAAGCAACCCCGCAAACGAGGATCAAAGCAACGGTGGACCGAAGGGTAGAGGTTCGGAGACGTCCCATGGCTTCTCTTCCTTCTTCCTACTCTTCATACGGAAATTACAGCCGTCGACCACGCTGAGGCCGGCAGCCTCTGCCACCGAACTGACGGCGTGGCCGATGTCGCCCAACCGGTTGCCGACCAGCATGACCTCGATGGCGGCGTCGAGGGAGGCGTGGGTGACCTCGATCAGGCGCAGGGCCTCGGGTGAGACCTCGCCCACCGGGGCGGTGAACGCGGCGTCGCCGTGCTATCGGTCGACCACCGCGCCGCAGTCGATCGAGATCTCGACGCTCACCGAGCCCGGCACGAGGAGGCCCCACCGCCTCACGTCGTGAGCAGGTCGACGACATCTCGATGTAGGGCTGCCAGACCGCGGTCGAACGTCGCGAGCCTGCCACCACGGACTCGGGCCTGGTCGGCGAGGTAGGCGTCGGTCACCTGCCTATGACCGATGACGCCGTTGAGCATGTCGAGCCGATAGGGCAGTTCGTCGGGCCAGAGGACATGTCGAGCGTGGTCGCCGAGAGCGTCGAGCACGGCCATGGCCTCGGCGGCCATGAGATCCTGCACGTAGGCGGACACGAAGCTGCGCGGTGGTGGCCTCGCTGCGAGTGGTAGGCGGCCGAACTCCACGGGCCTGACGAGAGCATCAAGTTCCACCCCTCTCTAGCTCAATGTGGCCTGACCGGACGGCAGCAGAGTGCTGGGGTCCACCGGTGTCCACCGGGGCCACAGCTTCGTGGACGACGCATCGTGCTCCACAAGATCAAGATCGTGCCGTTCCACTTGAACCTCAGCTCGCTCGTGGCGACGACGTGCGACTGAGATCGGCGCCCGACGAACGCGACGAATCGACTATCTGAGCTCCCGACCTCCAGAACCACGACCGGGAAGCCGGAGCGGATGCCAAATCGCTTGGACCTACAAGCGCCAAGAAGCCGAACCTCACCCGGACCCATCTCCGACGCGAACCTTCGGGCGGATATGACAGAGCGGACGATTGGCCAGAACGTCAGACAGAACACGCCGAGACAGACAGCGACGAACACGGAGGTCGACCCTCACCCACCGGGAGCAGGAGCCGCGGCCAGCCGCCTTCACCACTCATGGCAGCACGGACGTGAGGACCACCCGATCACGCCGGAATCGAACGATCCAACATCCCACCCATCCATTCCTAGCCGAGATCAGCCGTACGCCGCTCAGAGCTTCTTTCGTCGGTGG
Source organism: Acidimicrobiales bacterium (assembly GCA_012513855.1). Taxonomy (GTDB): domain Bacteria; phylum Actinomycetota; class Acidimicrobiia; order Acidimicrobiales; family Iamiaceae; genus Aquihabitans. The sequence continues at coordinate 5,444 of JAAZBK010000081.1, read as the reverse complement.
CCTCGATTTCGGCCGGTGGTTCTGACGACGTCGGCCGGGTCTCTTGGCGTTCTTCGTCGGATGCTCGGACGGCTGGCCGTCGTGGAGCATCAGGGAAGCGTGAGGACCTCGGGGCCGTTCTCGGTGATCGCGATGGTGTGCTCGGCGTGGGCCGCCCAGGTGCCGTCGGCGCTCACCACGCTCCAGTCGTCGTCGAGCACGTCGGTGTCTGGATCGCCGATCACCAGCATTGGCTCGACGGCCAGGACGTTGCCGGCCCGGAGCTTCGGTCCCGTCGCCGGCCGCCCGACGTTGGGCACGTTGGGCGATTCGTGCATGGCCCTGCCGATGGCGTGGCCGGTGTAGCCCTCCACCACGCTGAAGCCCGCAGCCTCTGCCACCGAACTGACGGCATGACCGATGTCGCCCAGCCGGTTGCCGGCCACCATGACCTCGATGGCGGCGTCGAGGGAGGCGTGGGTGACCTCGATCAGGCGCAGAGCCTCGGGTGGGACCTCGCCCACCGGGGCGGTGAACGCCGCGTCGCCGTGCCAACCGTCGACCACCGCGCCGCAGTCGATCGAGATGATGTCGCCCTCGCGGAGGATGGTGTCGTCGGACGGGATGCCGTGGACCACCATCGAGTTGGGCGACGCGCAGATCACCGCGGGGTAGCCGTGGTAGCCGAGGAAGTTGGACGTGGCACCCCGGTCCCGGAGGACCTCCCGACCAATCCGGTCGAGTTCGCCCGTCGACACGCCCGGCGCGATGGCGACCCGGATCCGGTCGTGCATCTCGGCCACCACCCGCCCGGCCCGCCGCATCACGGCGATCTCCGCCGGCGTGCGCACCGCCGCCGAGCGCGAGAAGAGCACCCGCCCGCTCAGCCTCGAGCCGACGCGGTGACCGCCGTGAGCAGGCGCTCGAACACCTCGTCGGGGCTGCCGATCCCGTCGACGTCGATCACCAGGCCGCGCTCGCGGTAGAAGTCGATCAACGGGAAGGTCTCGGCCTTGTACAGGTCGAGGCGCTTGCGGACCGCTTCCTCGGTGTCGTCGTCTCGCTGCACCACGTCGCCACCGTCGGTGTCGCAGGTCCAGTCGACCGCGGGAGGCGAGTCGACCGAGTAGATCCGGCCGCACGTCACGCAGACCCGACGCTTGGTGATGCGCTCGAGCACCACATCTTCGGGAACCTCGAGGTTCAGCACCGCGTCGAGAGGCCGCGAGGCGGTGATGCGCGCCAGCGCCTCCGCCTGGGCCTCGGTGCGGGGGAACCCGTCGAGGATGTAGCCGCGGTCGGCCGCGTCGGCCTCGTTCAGCCGCTCGTCGACGACGCCCACCATGATCTCGTCGGAGACCAGCTGACCTGCGTCCATGACCGACTTGGCCTTCAGACCGAACTCGGTGCCGGCCTTGACCGCGGCCCGGAGCATGTCTCCCGTGGAGATGTGGGGCACGTCGTGGTGCTCGGCCAGGCGAACGGCCTGGGTGCCCTTGCCCGCGCCCTGGCGGCCGAGCATGACGATTCTGATGCCGGTGCTCATGTCGCCCCTACTTGGCCGATGCCTTCGCCTTGGACTTCGACCTGGCCTTGGCCTTCATCTTGGAGTTGTCGAGGAAGCCCTCGTAGTTGCGCATCATGAGCTGGCCGTCGATCTGCTTCACGGTCTCGAGCGACACGCCCACGGCGATGAGGATCGAGATTCCGAAGAAGCCCAGCTGTTGACCGGCGGGCGAGTCGCCCATGGTCTTGGCCAGCAGGAACGCCGGCAGGAGCGCCACCGCGGCCACGAAGAGAGCACCCGGAAGCGTGATGCGGTTGAGGATCCGACCCAGGTAGCGCTCGGTCTGGTAGCCGGGGCGGATGCCGGGGATGAAGCCGCCCTGCTTGCGGATCTGGTCGGCCTGCTTGTGCGGGTCGAACTGGATCGACGTGTAGAAGTAGGCGAAGGCCACGATCAAGATGCCGTAGAACACCAGGTAGAACGGCGAGTCGGCTCGAACCAGGTGGTCGTCGATCCAGCGCTGCACCGAGAAGGCCCAGTTGCCGTCGGCCGTGGTGGTGCCGGTGGCCGGCAGGACCTGGGAGATCATCACCGGCAGGTAGAGCACCGAGCTGGCGAAGATGATCGAGATCACGCCGGCGCCGTTGACCTTGAGCGGGATGTAGCTGTTGCTCCCGCCGTACATCTTGCGACCGACCTGGCGCTTGGCGAACTGCACGGGGATGCGACGCACGCCCTGCTCGATGAAGACGATGGCCACGAGGAGCACCGTGAACATGATCGCGATGGCGATCATCGCCATCCAGCCCTTCTCGGCCCGGACGGTGGCGAAGTTGGCCGGGAGCTGGCTCACCACCGAGGCGAAGATGAGGATCGACATGCCGTTGCCGACGCCGCGCTGGGTGATGACCTCACCGATCCACATGAGGAGGGCGAAGCCCGAGGTGAGGGTGAGGACCACCAGGGCGAAGCGCCCGAAGTTGTAGTTGCCGCCGAAGAGGTCGATTCCGAGCCCGCCACCGAACGCGCCCTGTCCACCGGTGTGGAACAGGTAGGTGATGCCGGTGCCCTGGAGGAGGGCGATGGCGACGGCCACGTAGCGGGTCCACTGGGTGATCTTGCGCTGACCGACCGCGCCCTGCTCCTGCCACTGCTCGAGCTTGGGTATCACCACCGCGAGGATCTGCATGATGATCGACGAGGTGATGTAGGGCATGATGCCCAGCGCGAACACCGCGAACTGGGTGATCGCACCACCCGAGAACGCCGACATGAACCCGAGCACGCCGCCGCTCTTGGCCTGCTCTTCGAGGTCTGCGATGGTGGCGAGGTCGATGCCCGGAACCGGAACGTGAGACCCGAACCGGTACACCGCCACCATGAACAGCGTGAAGAGCAGCTTGTTCCGCAGCTCGGAGATCTTGAATACGTTGCGGAGGGTGGACACTCGCGCTCCTGGCCGGGATCAGCGGTTGGTGTGAGGGATCAGCGGTTGGTGAACTGGTTGCCCTTGGCGGGCGGACGACCTTCGCCCCACGGGAGGGGCAGTCGTTCAACGCTACCGCCTGCGGCGGTGATGGCTTCCTCGGCCGACTTGGAGAAGGCGTGGGCCTTCACGGTCACCTTGCGGGTGACCTCGCCGCGTCCGAGGACCTTGACGAGCGCAGCCTTGCCGACCAGGCCCTTCTCGTAGAGCGAGCCGGGCTCGACCTCGTCGAGACCGCTGGCCTCGATGGTGTCGAGGTTGATCGCCTGGTACTCCACGCGGAACGGGTTGGTGAAGCCCTTGAGCTTCGGCACCCGCATGTGCAGGGGCATCTGGCCACCCTCGAACGCGGCGGGGATGGTGTTGCGGGCCTTCTGGCCCTTGGTGCCACGGCCGGCGGTCTTGCCGCCCTTGCCGCCGATGCCACGGCCGACGCGCTTGCGTCCCTTGTTGGAGCCCGCAGCGGGCTGGAGATCGTGGACCTTCATCTGGTCAAACCTCTTCCACGGAGATCAGGTGCGGCACCTTGGCGAGCATCCCGCGGATCTCGGGACGGTCGGGCAGGGTGTTGCTCTTGCCGATGCGGCCGAGGCCCAGCGCGCGGAGGGTGCCGCGCTGCTTGGGCTTCGTGCCGATGGCCGAGCGGGTCTGGGTGATCTTCAGGTCGGCCATCGTCACTTCACCTCGTCGACGACGAGCGGGCCACGCTCGCTCTCGCGGTAGGCCTCGAGCAGGCCCTTGGGCACGAACTCCTCCGGCGAGAGGCCGCGCAGCTTGGCGATCTCGTCGGGGCGCTTGAGGCCACGAAGGCCCTCGATGGTGGCGCGGGCCACGTTGATGTGGTTGGCCGAGCCGAGCGACTTGCAGAGCACGTCGTGGATGCCGGCCTCTTCGAGGATGGCGCGGGCGGCGCCACCGGCGATCACACCGGTACCAGGGGCGGCGGGCTTGAGCATGACGCGACCGGCACCCATGACACCGATGGTGGGGTGGGTGATGGTCGAGCCGGCCAGCGGCACGGAGAACAGGTTCTTGCGAGCTTCCTCGGTGCCCTTCTGGATGGCCAGCGGGACCTCCTTGGCCTTGCCGTAGCCCAGGCCGACACGGCCGGCGCCGTCGCCGATCACCACGAGGGCGGTGAAGGAGAACCGTCGGCCGCCCTTGACCACCTTGGCCACGCGGTTGATGTTGATGACCCGCGACTCGCGCAGTTGGATGTCGTTGTTGTTCGGTGCCATCAGAACTCCAGTCCACCTTCGCGGGCGGCGTCGGCGAGCGCCTTGATGCGCCCGTGGTAGCGGTTGCCACCGCGGTCGAACACCACGGCATCGATGCCAGCGGCCTTGGCGCGCTCGGCGAGGAGGGTACCGACCTTGGTGGCACCCTCGACGTTGCCGCCGGTGCTCTTGAGGTCTGCCTCCAGGGTGGTGGCGGCGGCGAGCGTGCGACCGGTGCGGTCGTCGATCACCTGGGCCGAGATGTGCTTGTTGGAGCGGTACACGGCCAGGCGCGGACGCTCGGCGGTGCCCCGCACCTTCTTGCGGACGCGCCGGTGGCGGCGGATCCGGGCTTCTCTCTTCTGCTTCGCGGAATCGCTCATGCTCTCGTCACTTTCCGGACTTGCCGGCCTTGCGGACGACGTGTTCGCCGAGGTATCGCACGCCCTTGCCCTTGTAGGGCTCGGGCTTGCGCAGCTTGCGGATGTCGGCGGCGACCTGGCCGACGACCTCCTTGTCGGAGCCCTTCACCGCGATGCGGTTGGGGGAGGGCACCTCGAAGGTGACGCCGGCGGGCGCCTTGACCTCGACCGGGTGGCTGAAGCCGAGGGCGAGATCGATGGCGTCGTTGCCCTTGGCGGTGGCGCGGTAGCCGACGCCGATGATCTCTAGCTCCTTGGTGAAGCCGTCGGTCACGCCGACGACCATGTTGTTCACCAGGGAACGGACGAGACCGTGCATGGCGCGGGTCTGGCGCTCGTCGTCGGGTCGCTCCACGAGGAGCTCGTCGCCCTCCTGGCGCACGGTGATGGTGCCGGGGAGGTCACGCTCGAGCGTGGCCTTGGGGCCCTTCACGGTGAGGCGACGTCCGGAGACGGTCACCTCGACGCCGCTGGGAACGGGGACTGGGGACTTGCCGATGCGGGACATGGTGGTGGGCTCCTACCAGACGAAGCACAGGACTTCGCCGCCCACGTTGCGCTTGCGCGCTTCGCGGTCGGTCATGAGGCCCTGGCTGGTCGAGACGACGGCGACACCCAGTCCACCGAGGACGCGCGGGACGTCGCTGGCGGCCGAGTACACCCTGAGGCCGGGCTTGGACACCCGACGGAGGCCGGAGATGGTCCGAGCCCGTTCGGGCGAGTACTTCATGGTGACGGTGAGCGAGCTGCCGGGGCGGCTGCCGTTGTCGGCCACTGCGAAGTCCTCGATGTAACCCTCCTTCTTCAGAAGGGCGGCGAGCGCTTCCTTCTTC
>JAAZBK010000469.1 GCA_012513855.1 Acidimicrobiales bacterium | reverse complement strand
GGGTGAGGGTGGGGGAGTGGGCGTCCCGATCGCCCAGCCCGGCCCGCCCGCGGTGCGCGCGGCGTCAGCGGTCGGCGTGGCCGCCGGTGGGAGCGCCATGCGGGTCACTCTAACGGCGCCACTCTGTGGTCGCGCACCACGTGGTCGACCTGGCGCGACCGGCGCCTGTGACCCGCATGACGAGCGCGGAGAGAGCACGACGGTGACATAGGCCGGCGTGTCGCTTGAGTTCGCCGATCCGGACACCGTCTACCTCACCTACGGCAAGTTCTTCGCCCCGGCAGTCATCGCGGTCCTCGCCTGCGTTCTCGCTACCCGCAGCAGGCGCCCCTCATCGAAACGCTGGAGCGAGCGGTGGGGCTGGCGACTCACGATCGCCGGATACACCATCATCACGCTCGGCATGATCGGCTCCTATTGGCTGTCGCTGGGTGACGCGATGTACGGCGCCGTACTGTTCGGGATGCTGCTGGGCATCCCAGCAGCATCCTCCTCGGCATCGGCCTGCTCCGCGGCCGCTTCCGCCCACGCTTCGCAGCCTGGGTGATCCTCTTCGACCTGCCGTTGAAGATCGCCCTGGTCTCCGTCTCGACCCAAGCCCTCGGTATGTGGCCAATGATGCTGGCATGGGGCACGATCGGCTGGTCCCTCGTTCGCTCCGCACACGCCGATGCGGACACCCACGCCACGCCTACCGCGGTCCGCGACCGCCGCGTCCGGGCCTATCGCTGAGCGTCGGAAGGCGGTCTGCACCGGATCCGCAAACGAATCGAGCCAGACCAGCCACCGGCGAGGGGTGCGCGCCGGGCTCCGTCAGCGAGTGCCCGCCGAGGCGGACGCTGACGGCATGAGGTGGCCGATGATGGTGGGCATGCGAACGGTGGACGATGCACGCCGTGGGCGCCCGGCGTGGTGGGCAGCCGCTGTGCTGCTGGTTGGGTCGACGGTGGCGGCGTGCGCGTCCTCCGGCGACACGGGCGCCGCGGCGTCACCGTCCTCCGCGAATGCCACGAACGCGCCAGCTGAGGTCCTGCCGGGCAGCACGGCAGAGTTCCTGCCCGGCCTGGCCGCCACACTCGTGCTGCCAACCGAGCCCGCAGATGGGGTGCCGCTGGTCGTGCTCGTCCCCGGTGGTGGCTGGGCATCGGCTGATCCCAGCGGCCTGGCCCCACTGGCCCACGATCTGGCCGGCCGCGGTGCTGCGGTGGTCCTGCTGACCTACCGCACCGCCGCCGACGAGGCGTTCTTCCCGGCGCCTGTCCAGGACGTCGCCTGCGGGGTCGGTTACGCCGCCGGAGTCCTGCACGCCGAGGGCGTGGAGGGTTCGCCGGTCGTGGTCGTCGGGCACTCCGCTGGCGCCCACCTGGCCGCTCTCGTGGCCCTTGCCCCCGAGGTGTTCACCGACCCGGCCTGCCCCTACCCGGCAGCTCCCCCGACCGCGCTCGTCGGTCTCGCCGGCCCCTACGACATCACCCGCATCGGGCAGGGGGCAAACCTGTTCGGCCCTGATCGACCCGACCCGACGACGTGGCTCGACGGTAACCCGCTCATCCTGAACGACCGCCGCCCCGACCTGCCCGTCCTGCTGGTCCACGGCACGGCGGACACCGTTGTGCCCGTCAGCCTCACCGGCGACTTTGCCGCCGCGCTGCGCAGCGGTGGACACGACGTCACGACCGTCTTCCCCGATGGTGTCACCCACAACACGGTGTACAGCGCCGAGGTCGCCGCACCGATCATCGCCGACTGGCTCGCCGCCATCACCGCAGCAGGGCCGCCCGCCCCATGAACGACGCCAATGGCCTCACAGTGGTCCAGCATTGACACTGACACCCCGATCCTGCGTCGCGGTGAGCCCAAAGGCGACGGTCAGCGTGCACACACATGCCGATGAGCGGACGTCAAGGCACCCCGGATCCGGACGTGAGAGGATGCGGCGTGTTCAAGCGGTCCGGTCGACTCATCGCACTCGTCGCGAGCGCGCTGGTTGTCGCCGGCGCAGCCACCGCGGCCAATCTCCTTCTCCCGCCGCGACAGACGAGTGACGTCGCGGAGCCGGCGCCCGATGCGACACCGGAGCAGGTCGTGACGGTGTTTCTCGAGGCACTGAACGCGCACGACTGCGGTACTGCTAAGGCTGTGGTGTCCGAGAGCGCCAAGGAGAGCGTCTGGTCGTGGTGCGAGCGCGTCGCCGGCTTGACGAGCGTGGATGTAGGCGATCACGTCACCCAGCGGGCGGAGTACTCCGGTCGAGTGGCCCCGGAAGAAGTCGTGTACGTCCCGGTCGAATTCGACTTGAGCTGGCGTCCTCTCCGAACCGACGGCTCGATGGACGAGGGCCCCACCACGTGGGGCTACCTCCTGGTGCGTGACTCCCCGGACTCGCCCTGGCGCATCTTCGACCAAGGCGTCGGCTGAGTACGCCGTCCGGCCATGCCCGCACCGGCCGCCCCACAGGCGGCCGGGGGCCCTTCGTGGCGGTGTGACGCCCCTGCAGAGTGGGTAGAAGGCTTGCGCTCCGGACCGGCGGCGAAGGGATGCCAGGTGCGAACGGCATACTGGCTCGCATGGATCTGGACGCCTACGTCGCTGTCCGGCACGAGGCGTGGCGTCGCCTCGAGGTGCTCGTCGCCCAGCGGCGGCACACGGGCGAGGAGGCCGACGAGCT
>JAAZBK010000468.1 GCA_012513855.1 Acidimicrobiales bacterium | reverse complement strand
GACGACGAGCTCGACCGTCGCGAGAGCGAGCTGGCCGACGCGGTCGAGCACAGGAACGCCGCCTTCGCCGCCGTCGAGATGCTCGCCGCCGACGGAGGTGCGGCAGATCAGCTCGGCGGTGCGGTGGCCGAGCTGGAAGATCGCAGCCCCTTCACCGACGTGATCGGTCGCCTCCGGAGCGCACTTGCGGAGGTGACCGATGCGTCCGCCGACCTGAGGAGCCTCGGCGAGTCCATCGAGGAGGATCCCGAGACCCTCGCCACGCTGCGGGACCGTCGGCAACGGCTGGTGGAGCTGCGCCGCAAGTACGGCACCGCTCCGCTGGGCGACGGCAGCGCCGGCACGGGGACCCTGGCCGACGTGGTCGACTTCGCGGCCGACGCGAGGCTGCGGCTCGAATCGCTCGAGGGACACGACGCCCGGGCGGCGGAGCTCGACGCGGCGGCCGTGGCCGCCCGGGGGCGGGTGGCGGACGCCTCCCGGATCGTGGCCCGGGCCCGCCGCGAGGCCGCACCGGACCTGGCCCGTGCGGTCGAATCCCACCTGGCCGACCTCGCCATGGCCAAGGCCAGGTTCGGGATCGAGGTGGGCGCCGACGATCCCGGCGACGACGTCACCTTCATGCTCGCCGCCAACCCCGGTCTCCCGGCCGGTCCGCTGTCGAAGGTCGCATCCGGGGGAGAGCTGGCTCGCGCCATGCTCGCCCTTCGATTGGTGGTCTCGGAGGCCCCGCCTATCCTCGTGTTCGATGAGGTCGACGCGGGAATCGGGGGAGATGCGGCTGTCGCGGTCGGACGAGCCCTCGCCCAGCTGGGCTCGACGCACCAAGTCCTCGTGGTGACCCACCTGCCGCAGGTCGCGGCGTTCGCCGACCACCAGGTCTCGGTCCGCAAGGAAGCTGCCCAAGACGTGTCCAAGGTGCTGGCCGAGGCAGTCGACGGAGACCAGCGGGTGGCTGAGATAGCGCGGATGCTCGCCGGAACCAGTGGAGGGTCCACCATGCACGAGGCGGCACGCGAGCTGCTCACCGCATCGAGCGAGGTGCGAGGCCGATGACGGATCCAGCACCACGGTCAGTCCGGTCCGGAGCGAGCGTCAAGGTCAGCGGGGTGGCTCGGGTCGGCCGGCGGACCAAGGACCTCGCCAAGCGCATCCGGCCCGGTGAGATCGCGATCATCGATCACATCGACCTCGACACGGTGGCCACCGAGAGCCTCATCGAGGCCGGGGTGGCCGCAGTGGTCAACGCGTCTGCGTGCATATCCGGCCGCTACCCCAACGTCGGTCCCCTCCTGTTGCCCGCGGCCGGCGTGCCGGTGGTCGACGAGGTCGGTTCCGAGATCATGGACCTGATCGCCGACGGCGCCCAGGTGTCCATCGTCGACGGAGCGGTGATCGTCGACGATGCCACCGTCGCCACGGGGACGGTGGAGGACATGGACTCGCTCACCGCCACCCTCGAGGAGTCGCGGGCGAGCATGGGCGACGAGCTCGAACGCTTCGCCGCCAACACCCTCGAGTACCTGCGGCGAGAAGGCCACCTCCTGGTCGACGACCCCGACATCCCCGACATCCCCATCGACTTCCGCGGCCGGCAGGTGCTGATCGTGGTCCGTGGCATCGACTACAAGCAGGACCTCCAGCTCCTCGAGCGCAGCGGCTACCTGCGGGAGCAGCGTCCGCTGCTGATCGCGGTCGACGGAGGCGCCGACGCGCTCCTCGCCCTGGGCAAGGTGCCCGACCTCATCCTCGGAGACATGGATTCGGTGTCGGAGAAGGCGCTCCGGTGCGGTGCCACCATCGTGGTGCACGGTTACGCCGACGGCCGCGCCCCCGGTTCGGAACGGCTCGACGAGCTGGGCGTGGAGCACCTCGTGTTCGCGTCGACCGGGACGTCGGAAGACATCGCCATGCTGATCGCCTATGAGATGGGAGCCGAGCTCATCGTCGCGGTGGGCACCCACAACTCGATGGCCGACTTCTTGGACAAGGGCCGGGCCGGCATGGCTTCGACCTTCCTGGTCCGCATGAAGGTCGGGCCGATCCTCGTCGACGCCAAGGGCGTCAACCGCCTCTACGACAGCCGGGTCCGCAAGCGTGACCTGTTGTTCCTGGTGCTCGCCGCGGTGTTCGCCATGGTGGTGATCACCCTGATGAGCGATCCCGTCCGACTCGTCCTGCGGGGACTCCTCCTCTCGTTCCGATGACCGAACCGAACTGAACCCATGATCAACCTGCGCTACCACATCGTGAGCCTCACCGCCGTCTTCCTCGCCCTGGGGATCGGAGTCCTCCTCGGCGGCACCTACCTCGACAAGTACACCGTCGACCAGCTCGACGAGAGCATCACCAACGCCGAGGCCCGCATCCGCGAGACCAGCGCCGAGAACGACCGGCTCCGCGGCGAGATCGGCGACGCTCAAGCCCGCGACCGGGCGCTGCTCGACCTCGGCACCACCCAGCTCTTCGGCGCGCAGCTCGTCGACGTCCCGGTGGTGGTCGTGGCGGTGGAGGGGGCCGACGAGACGGCCCGCCGCAACGTCCTGCGGGCGTTGACCAACAGCGGTGCCGACTTCCGCGGCACCCTCACCGTCACCGAGGCCTTCGAGACCCTCGACGACGACCGGGCGAGGAACGTCGCCGAGGCCCTCGACCTCAGCGCGTCGACGGCCTCGGCCGTCAAGGCACAGCTGATCGAGCTGTTCGGCGCGGCCCTGGCCGAGGCTGGAGCAGCGGTGGAGGCCCCCGACCAGCCGGCCACTCCCACCACCACCCCCACCACGGCGGCCGGCGGTGGTGACACCACGATCCCAGCCGGGGACACCACCGCTCCCGTCGACCCGAACGCCACCACCACGGTCCCCGGCGGGGCCACACCGACCACCATCCCCGAGAGCCAGACCGAACCCGAAGCCGAGGCTCCGGTCCAGCCCGAGGTGGTCACGGTGATGATCGAGCACGGACTGCTCGCCTACGAAGCCCCCACCACCGCATCGGAGTCGGGTCCGCTTCTGGCCGAACCGGGCTACCGGTTCCTGTTCGTGTCGGGCGAGGACCTGGTGGTTCCCGACGAAGCGTTCCTGCTCCCGGTGCTCCGGCGCATGGCCGATGCCGGACCGATGCCGGTGGTGATCGCCGCGCCCACGCTGTCGAGCACCGACGCCGCCAACGCTGTGTTCGCAGCGAGGACCGACGCTGAGCTCAGCCGCCTGGTCAGCACCGTCGACAACCTCGAGTCGTTCAACGGGGTGGCATCGGGCGTGCTGGCGCTCGACGAGATCGGCCGGGGTGCTCGAGGCCACTACGGAGAGGGTCGCGGAGCGGCCGCGCCGCTACCCAGCGACGCGTGACGTCATCCGCTGGCCGGGTCCGCTCGGTGGGCGTCGGTCGATCCGCCCTGACGATCACGGTCTGGAACCTAGTCTCCCGCGTGCTCGGCTTCGGCCGCGTGCTCGCCACCGCCGGAGCGCTCGGCATCGCCCTGCTCGGCGACACCTACCAACGGACGAACCAGGTCTCGAACCTCCTCTTCGAACTGCTGGCCGGCGGGATGCTCTTCGCGGTGCTGGTGCCGAGCTTCGTCGGGCACCTGCACGAGCCGACCCAGGGCGACGTGGGTCGCTTCGCCGGGACCCTGGCCACAAGGGCCGCGGTGGTGATGGCCGTGGTCGCTGCAGTGGGACTGGTGGTGGCCGAGCCGCTCATGGAGCTGTTGACCGCCGGTGCCCCCGAGGACGGTAGAGCCGCCCAGGTCGAGCTAGGGGTGTTCCTGCTCTGGTTCGTGCTGCCCCAGCTGGTCTTCTACGCCGTCGGATCGGTGGCCAGTGCACTCCTCCAGGCCGACCAGAGGTTCGTGGCCACCTCCATGGCCCCGGCGTGCAACAGCCTCGTGGTCATCGCCACCATGATCGCCTTCGCCGTGTCGTACGAGCCCGAGGCCGGGTTGGCGCTCACCACCGACCAGAAGGTCCTCCTCGGTGGGGGCACGCTGCTGGGCACGGTCGTGATGACCGCGGTGCCGGTGGTGGCGGCGTGGCGTGCGGGCTACGCACTGCGTCCCGGGTGGGCCATGGCTCCCGGCGAGCTGCGCCACCTGATGAGGAGGGGGGCGTGGGCCGCGGGTCACGTGGGCCTCAACCAGGTGCTGGTGCTCACCACCGTGGTCCTGGCGGGCAAGGTCGCCGGCGGGGTGATCGCCTACCAGACGGCCTTCACCTTCTTCCTGCTTCCCCACGCGCTGCTGGCCCACCCGATCTTCACCGCCATGTACCCACGACTCTCCAGGGCGGGAGCGGCGCGAGACGTGGAATCGTTCGGGGCTGACCTCGGGCGGGGCCTCCGCTCGGTGGTGGTCCTGGTGCTCCCGGGTGCCGCGATCCTGGCCGCGGTGGGCGAGCCGGGACTCTCGCTCGCCCAGATCGGCCAGCTGGACGAACGGGGCATCCAGCTGGTGGCCTCGGCCCTGGCGGCCTACCTCGTGGGCGTGGCCGGCTACTCGACCTACTTCCTCCTCACCCGCGCGAGCTACGCCCTCGACGACGCCCGCCGCCCGACCACCATCAACTTCTGGGTCACCCTGGCCACCGTGGCCGGGCTGGGCGTGGCCGCCGCCACGCTCGAAGGCAGCGCACTGCTGGTGGCGTTCGGGCTGGTCACGGCGGTCACCGCCACCGCCGGCTCGGTGGCGTTGCACCGATCGGTGGTGATGATGCTGGGACGACCGGTGCCGGTGGCCGATCCGGTGATCCGGGCCGTGATCTCCGCTCTGTTCTGTGCCGCGGCAGCGTTCGCCACCGTCCACCTGATCGGTTGGGAGGGGCGCGTGCGGGCCCTGGT
>JAAZBK010000467.1 GCA_012513855.1 Acidimicrobiales bacterium | reverse complement strand
GGCCGGGCGCCGGACGTGTCGACCGGTCGCACGAAGGTGAAGCGCTGACCGAGCGTGGCGCCCCGTCCGGCCCACGGCACCACCAGCAAGAGGATCGCCGAGACCGCCAGAGTGACCCACCCCAGCAGCCGATCGTACGGGACCTGCCCGCCGAACCAGCCCGCATCTCTGGCTGCGATGGCCAACGGCAGGTAGACCACCAACGACGAGCCCTGCACCGAGACGAAATCCACCGCCATCCCGACCAGACGGCGTCCACGCGTGACGATTCGGGGCTGATCCTCCGGAAGCTCCCGCTGACCCGGCACGAACCTCAGCAAGGGAGCCGCCATCACCCCCAGGGCGGCGCCCGCCGTGTTCGTGATGAGGTCGTCGACGTCGAACACCCTGTAGGCGCATGGGTAGATGCCCCACACACCGGTCAGTTGGGTGAGCTCGATGAACAACGACACCCCCAGCGCGGCCAGCACGATCCAGGCCGGGCGCCGCGGTGCGACCAGATACCGCACCAGCATCCCGAAGGGGATGAACAGCGCGATGTTGGCCACCAGCTGGATCAACGCCGGGTCGTGTACGCCGTTGGCCAGGACATGGATGTCGGCCAAAGAGCCGAACGGGATCAGCTGCGGGCGTGGGCCACCCTTCGAGCAGTCCATGGTGGCGGGGTCGGGCAGCGGCACGATCGTGTAGGTCCACAGAGCGATGCCGTAGACGACCGTGGCCACGGCGATAAGCACGTGGCCCCAGCCGAACGTCCCATGCCTGTGGTAGGTCCAGGCGACGTAGGGCACGAACAACACCGGGATCAGGAACAGGCCGAGGAAGGCCGCGAGTACCCCTGACGTGGCGAACTGGCTCATCGGTGGATCATAGGCCAACCCCATGGGTCGAGTCCCGAATCGAGCCGGTAGCAGCGCAGCGAGCGACCGCGAGCGCCTGATCGTCATTCCGGCAGGCGAACAGTGCGCAGCGCAGCTTGTGAAGACGTCGGTCGCCACCGCCGTCTCCCTGGCGACGCAGGCATCCACGCCCATGGCCTGCCGCCGTGATGCGGCGTGTCCTCGGTTGGAGCTGACGAGATGGCGGCCACCATGCCGACCAGGCCGAGAATCATGACCAGGAACGCTTGCAGCAGCGCTCAGGCGCGGCGGCGCCGGCACTGGGGATCTGCTGCACGGGAGCGTCAGAGTCGAGGATGTCCGTGACGGACGTAGTAACATCACCGGACACGACGCCCGGCACGACAGGCGCCACGGCGCAGGCCAGGCAGAGTCCGCGATTCATCCGGAGCGTGAGTCGCCAGGTGCTCCGCACCTGGCCCCGCGCAGGTCCGGGAACGAGCGTGAGCACTCCCTGACCGAAGTCACCCCGGGCTTGGAGGAGGGGCCGGAACTGCGCCAGCACAGCAGACTGCAATCTGGACGAGCGGTCAACCTCGACGAGCTCGACCACGCGATCATCACCTGTCTGCGGGAGAACGTCCGCATGTCCTCGCGCGAGATCGCGCGACGCCTCGGGGATGTCTCCGACCGCGTGGTCCGCTACCGCATCAGACGCCTG
>JAAZBK010000466.1 GCA_012513855.1 Acidimicrobiales bacterium | reverse complement strand
CGGCGTCGAGCACGTGGTGAAGTGCCTGCTGGCCGAGACCGACCTCATCATGGCGGTAGACGGCTACGGCTCGATCGCCGACCTCACCCCCGACACGCTCCACCGGGTGGGCTGAGGCCGTAGCCCGCGGCCCGCCCGTCCCTACTCAGGGCTGCGGTGGGCTGGTCGTGGTCTTGGCTGTCGAGGTCTGTCCAGCTCGATCTCGGCCATCAGGGGTGCGAGGTCCTGTCGGCGAGACACACCGAGCTTGCGAAACACCGCCGCCAGGTGGTTGTCGACCGTGCGGACGGACCGACCGAGCTGTTCGGCCACCTCACGGCTGGTCCGTCCGTCGGCCACCGCTCTTGCCACCTCGAGCTCGCGCGCCGTGAGCAGCTTCGGGCGGATGCCGGTCGACGTGGCCAGGTCGGCCAGCGTGGCCGTCGCCAGCACGAAGTGCGCCCGGCGAGCGATGTCGTCACGGCCTTGCGCCTCCGCGGCCTGAGCCACCTGCTCCCAGGCGCTCAGCCCCGAGATCGTCAGGCCCAGATGGGGTAGCGCCTCAGCCGTGGCGACCAGCCGCTCCAGGTCTCGCTGGGCCGGTCTCGTAGCGGCCACGAGAAGGCCGGCGTGGTCGACGATGGTCCGGGCCATGGGGCCCTCCCACCTCTCCGCGATGGACCTGCGCAGGTCGTACACCGGACGCGCCGAACCGAGGCGGACGGCGTCGTAGGCGGCCAGCGCCGCGAGCGGTAGGTGGTTGGATTCGAGACCGATCCGTCCGGCCTCTGCGAACAGCTCCACGCCGGCGTCGATTCGTCCCGCTCTCACCTCCTGCCAGGCGGCAGCCTGGGTCAACAGCACATGGACCTTGACCTCGTCGCGCCAGGACGGATCCACGGCGGACGCGGCGGATCGAGAGCTCTCCAGGTCTCCCAGCCGCGCGAACGCCACGGCGCGCACCGACAGGGCCAGCGGGCGCAAACCGGCGACGTCGCCGAGGATCAGGCAATCGACCGCCTCCGCTGCGTCGGCCAGTGCCCGTTCGGAGTCTCCGTCGACCAACGCCTGGAGCGAACGGACCGACAACCAGACACCGGTGGCGCCGTTGGACGAAGACCGCGCGCTGGCCAGCTCTGCGTCGGCAACGATCCGAGCACCAGCAGCGTCACCTCCGAAGGCCTTGCCCAGGAACCGCGACAGCATCAGCACGTCGCGGGCGTGGGGAACATCGCGTTCGATCGTCGGGACCAGACCGAGACCCTCGTCGACCAGCGGCTCGACCTTCGCCAGCTCTCCGGCCAGCGCGGCCATGATCGCTCCGACCACACACTCGTTCGCTCGGACCTGGGGCGACGATCCGTGGTCCGAATCCGTGATCGTCACCGCGGGCCGCTCCCCGGCCCAGGATCGGAGGTAGGCCAGATCGGTTTCGAGGAACGAGCGCCAACGGGGGTCGTCGATCTCGGCCAGGCCGTCGATGAGGAGCGCGATGGCTTCGTCGAAGCGTCCCGCGCCCGACCCCAGGGTGCCAGCCCGCCGGCTGAGCGCACGGGCTCGTTGCTCGTCGTCGCGAGCCACGATCCAAGCCTCGGCCAACACCTGATCGGCCTCGACGGTCCGGCCGCTGGCCGCGAGGGACGCGCCGAGCAACAGCAGCGACTCGGCGGACCGGTCTCCCGCTGCCATCAGCAGACGTTCGGCCCGGGTCGGGTCGAGCCGGTTCAGCGCACCCTGGGCGGCGGCGATGGTCTCGCCACGAGAGAGGGAGAGGCCATGGTCGACCTGCAGGCAGGCCAGTCGATACGCGAGGTCCGGATCGTCGTTTGCCACCGGGGCGAGCGCGGTGACGGTCCGTTCGACAGCGTCGCGCCGGCGCAACGGCGTGAGCGACGCGAGGACCGATTCCTCGTAGAGCGGGTGGGCGAGGCGGACCGTCGGCGCGTGTACCTCGTCGGTTACCGCTACCAGTTCGCTCGCCTCGAGCTCCAGGAGCACCTCCATGCCCACCAGCGCCCTGGCCGCGTCGATCGGGAGAGGCTGGCTCAGACAGAGTGCCTCCACCGATCGCCTGGTCGCAGCGTCTAGTCGTAGGAACCTCGATGCGACCAGGTCGAAGAGGGTGGGCGGTGCGAGTAGCTCGCCGTCGAGGTCCCAGACCCCACCGATGTCGACCAGTCGACCGGCTCCGACGTTGGCCGCCACCAGCTCGCGGGCGTGGAGCGGCACGCCGCCGCTCCGGGCCATCAACGCCTCGACCGCGCTGGGCGTGAGGGGCGCGCCCAGGCTCGCCTCCGCCGCTCTGGCGAGAGACCCAGCTTCCAACGGTTCGATCACCCTGGTGACGACCCGGCCCTCGACGTCGAGACCCGTCACCGCGGGCGGGAGGACCGTTCCAACTCGTGCCGTGGCCAGCACCACGACGTCACCGCGCCGGACGAGCCCTGCGACCTCCACCGCTGACGCCTCGTCGAGCAGCGGTAGGTCGTCGATCACGAGCAGCAGACGGCTGCCGGTGTCTCCCGGACCGGCGACGTCCAGTCGGGGTCCGGTCGGAGGTGCCGTTCGGTTCCGGTCGTCGACGTCGAACAGCCGACCGAGCGCTCCGTACGGCCGATCGGCTGTCCCGACGGAGGCGACCACTCGCAGCACCTCCCGATCCTGCGGCGCCTTGGACATGACCTCGAGGGCGAGCGCGGTCTTTCCGATGCCGGCGGGCCCGGTGAGGACCAGCATCCCGACGTGGGGATCGTCCATCGTCGTCAGGATCTCGGACGCCGCGGTCCCGGTCTCCACCACCTGCCAGCGACGCCCCCCGCTCCGATCAGACATTCGCACGAAGCTACCGGCGCGAATGAAGAGGCGATGGCTGCTGCATCGCAGCCCCCCGTCGTTCAGGTCTCGTCTCCGCTGGACCGCGTCTACTCATGCTCGCCGCCCTCTACTCATGGCCCGATCGGAGGCGGCCTCGTACGTTCGCCGGACCTACATCGAACCGGAGACAGTCCATGCGTGGTATCCGAAATCCCTTGCACAAGCTCGCAGCGTTCGCCCTGCTCGGAGCTGTCCTCCTCGGCGGTTGCGGTGACGACGGCGGCGACGAGGCTGGGAGCGGCGCGGGCGGCGGAACCGGCCAGGACGTCGGTGCCGCCGATCAGAGCGGCGGCGACGGCCAGGGAGGTGCTGGTTCGGCTCCCGACATCGCCGAGTCGATCGGAGGCGAGGACCTCGCTGGCGCCCTCGACTCGCTGGGCCTGGAGGCGAAGGGCGAGGCCCTGCTGTCTGCGACCGACGCCGATCGCTTCGAGATCGAGGGCGACGTGCTGCACCTCTACCTTTCCGACGGAGGCGGCATCCCCGAGGGCACGGAGTGCATGATCGTCGGAGCGGTCCTGAGCGACGGCGAGAAGGCGGTGGTCCACAGAGGCGACGAGACAGAGGTCAGCTGCGGCTAGCCACGGCGCCCTCGAGCCACGGCCAAGGTCGAAGCCGGCAGAGTCGATCCACGCTCTTCCGACGATGAAGCGGCGACGACACGAACGGAAGCCACAGGATCCGGTTGCTTCTCGGTTAGCGGCAGGGTGCGACGGTCCCCACCATGTTTCGCAAGAAGGACCCGATGGAGAGGTGGCGGCGCCGGAACAGGTTCGCCGCCGACTTCGCCGACCACACCGGCTGGCAGGTCGACGTCGACGCCGGCGTCCACACGAGGCTCGGCGGGCATCTGGTGAACGTGCTCATCACCGCACCTCTCGATCCGTCCAACGCGGCGGGGCTGCTGGTCATCCTGGAAGCGGGTCGACAGGCCGAACGGTCGCACGCCAACCAGATCGGTGACGACGGCGGTCAACCGATCGAGTTCGAAGGTTGGCGTGGACAGGCTGCTCCCGGCAGCGGCCTCCTGCAGGGTGACGTGGCCGGAGCAAACGAGGCTGACTGGGACCAGATCGTGCGCGTCGCCGAGTTCCTGGTCGCTCGCATCTGACGGTTCGAGCGACGGGCGCGCGATCTGCTGTCACCCGAGCTCGACGGTGAACCTCTGCCGGTGGTGGTGGACGAAGGTGGTGCGACGCTTGGCGTGGAGCCACAGGTCGACGCTGTACCTCCCCGAGGGGACCGAGGGCGATCCGCCCAGCACGATCGCCGGGCCCTCTGGGTCGAACGCCGCGGACGTCACCGGCGACGTCCACCTGCTCTGATCGAGCGAGGGTGACCGCTGGACGTCGACTGGCACCACGACCCACCAGAGCCGCAGACGGGTGCCGGCCCGGGCGCCGCCCCGGACCGTGGTCGACAGCCGTACGTGGTGACCATCGACCGTCACGGTCGGCCTCGACAAACGGAGGTGGTCCGTCGGAAGCACGCCCCTGGTGAGGGGTCCGGCGGCCACCGCTGCTCCGGCGGCGGCGACGAACAGCAGCGCAGAGCGTCGTCCTGCGTCCACCTCGGGCGACTTCACCGCGGCACCGCACCGTGGCTCGGGTCGCTGCTGAGCGGGCCACTGTCGGTTGCGGTGCCGAAGATGACCACTCCGTCGTTCCGGTACCGGACCAGTCCCGGGTGACCCTCGATGAACTCACCGACGGTCACCGGGTCGATGTGGCCGCTCGTGAGCGGTAGCACGAGGAGGTCGATCCCTTCGTCGCGAGCACGAGCGAACGCCCCTGCGTTCGGGAAGGTTTCATCGAACAGCTCGTTGGCCAGTCGGGCACGATCCTGTTCGTCCGGGTGCACCAACCACTGGAGCGGCGATGCGTACACGGTCCGTCGCTGCGAGAGGCCTTCGACCCACCAGCCGAGCGGTGCCCCGTCGACCGTGCTGACCCCGACGATCGCTTCGGCGGGGGTCTCGTCGCGAAGCCAGATGAGCGCGACGTGGAGGTCACGGTCGACGATCCCGTAGAACTCCCGCTGCTCGACGAAGTGGCGGTGACCGGAGATGCCCTGGATCACCAAGGCGATCACCAGGGCAGCAGCGCACCATGCCGCCACGGATGGCGCCGGCCGTGACCGTGGGCGGGGTGAGGTACGGCGAGCACCCTCGAGACCTCGCTCCTCGACTGGCGACGGCGCCGGTGACGACGGAGCGACCACGACGGCGAGCCAGGTCCCGACCGCCATCACCGAGGCCAGCGGCAGAAAGTGGAGGAAGCGCGCCTCCCGGCTTAGGAGCGAGCCGATGACCACGGCGGCCATGGCGCTGGTCGACAAGCGCCATGCTCGGCGATGCCGCTGCGGCCACAGGAGGAACACCACGGCCGTGCCCGCGATGGCGAGGGTCCGCCACAGGACCGGTTGGTCCCGGTACGTGAACTCGATCCAGCGGAGCACGTTGTCCGATGTGAGGGTGGCGTCGGTGTCGGTCACCGGGTTGCGCGCCATCGCGGCCAGCAACGGTCGGTACCAGGGCAGCAGGGCGATGCAGGGGAGTGGGATCGCCGCGAGCAGCGGCAGCCGTGAACGCAGCCACCTCAGTCGGTCTCCTCGGCCCCTGGTGGCGACCGACAGCGCCACCAGGGCACCGACGGCCAGCACCGCATAGGACGCCGCGAAGTGGCTGGTGGCCGCGAGGATGAAGAGCACGACCGCAGCCCTGATCACGTCGTCTAGCCGGCTGCGCCTGAGCACGCGGTCGACCAGGAGGAGGAGCACCGGAGCCAGACCGGCACCGATCAGTTGGGGAAACCCGCCCCATGCGGTTGCTTCGCCGGTTGCCCCCGCTGCTCCCAGCAGGCCGGTCAGGGGAACCAGCAGCCACCTCCCCGTGACGGAGGTGGTGGTCGTGCGCAGGGCCCAATAGGTGCCGGCTGCTGGCGCGATCGAGCAGAGAGCCCCCACCAGCGCCACGGCGGTGACCGGGCCGAACAACCCGGTGGCCGACGTGACCACCAGAGGAACCAACGGCGGGTAGGTGATCGAGGGATCACGGACGGACACGTCGAGCAGGTCGTGCCCGTAGGCCAGCCAGTTGCCGCTGTCGACGGTGGCGGGTGCCCCTCCCGCGTGCAGCGTCCGGAAGCGGGACGCGGCCAACACCGCCATCAGCGCCACGAAGGCGACATCGGGCCGCCGGGTGGGGTCGAACCCCCACTTCCAGCGGGAAGGACCCGTCGCGGCCAGCGCGACGATGGTGCGACGTCGACCGGTCGAGGCCCCGTGAGATGCGGCGATCACGTCTCCGGCCCCGCCGTCAGGGGGTGGCGGCGTCGGTGGAGCGCGATTGGGCGGCGGCTTCGAGCACGCGGACCACATCGAGGCCACGGGCACCGTCGATGTGCGGGTCGGCGCGTCCGGTGCGCACGGCGGTGACGAACCGGTCGACCACCTCGTCGTTGCCGTAGTCGAGTTGGCTGCGGACCCGTCGGATCCCCGCGGCCACGGTGTCGGCCAGGTGACCGCCCACAGCGCGGAGTTGGGTCCCGAGCACGTTGCGGGGCAGGTGGCCGTGGTCGTTGGGGACCGTGAAGGCGACATCGCGGAAGAAGTCCAGGACCATGGTGCCCCTCGTCCCCATGATCACGAGGAGCCACTCCGACACCGCGCCGACGAACGTCATCTGGAGCGATCCCACCAGGTCGCCCGAACGGACCGCCAAGGTGACGAGGTCGGGGGTGCGATCAGAGGGACCCAGCGGTCGGCCCACGTACAGCGATTCGAGCGTTGCCTCGGGCAGGAACGCCTGGAGCAGGTAGACGAGGTGCGGAGCCTCGTCGGTGAAGAGACCCAACGGCAGGTCCGGGTACCAGGTCGGGAGGCGGCGTTCGTGGTTGCTGGACTGGGTGCCGAACACCCCGCGCAGTTCGCCCAGCGCCCCGGACGCCAGCTGCTCCCGTGCCCGGCTGGCCGCCCTCCCGAACTGGAGGTTGTGGACCACGCAGAGCATCCGATCGTTCCGCTCGGCGGCGCTGATCATCTCCTCGGCATCGGCGACGGTGAGCGCGAACGGCTTCTCGACGAGCACGTGGAAACCTCGCCTCAGCGCGTCGACCACCAACGGGTGGTGCGTGTCCGGTGGGGTACCGACCATCACCGCGTCGACGCCGTCGAGCCACTCCTCATCGAGACGGTTGCCGAACCGGAACCGGGGGTCCTCGGCGGCCAGCGCCGTTCGCACGGCGGGGTCGAGTGCCCCGCGAGGAACCACCATCCCCACCACCTCGACCCCGTCGTGCGATCGCAGCGAAGGCAGGTGTCGGTGCCTGGAGACCCATCCACCACCTACCACGGCCACTCTCAGCGGAGCCGTTCGGCTCGTCATCGGGCTCATCCGACCGCGGCCACGGAGCGGTCCGTGAACGCCCTGTCCATCCAGAAGAACCGCACGACCCAGATGGAGCCGATCACGCCCAGGTTCACACCGTTGGTGACCGGTGCCGGAAGCCGGCCTCCGTTGGTGGCCCACTGCGACTCGACCACCGCCACCGCCGCGGTGGTCAGGACCAGCCCAGCCAGCGCGAACCCCCAGAAGGGGATGACCTCCCGGCGTAGGTCGCTCCGGCCGCGGCGGTCCCAGACCCAGGTCCGGTTGGCGTGGTACGCCGGGATCGCCGCGACGGCCACGGTGGCGGCGTTCACCGACCACCGGCTGGGTCCCGACCACACGGTGACCGCCACCAGGAGGAGGACCTGGCCGAACACCAGGTTCCCGATGGCCACGGCCAGGTACCGGGGTCCGCGGGCGCGGACGACGTCCATGCAGCGGTCGAGAGCCCTCACCCGGCGGACGATACCGAGGGGTACCTCACCTGCACAGGGCCATCGGACGCTGGTTGCGCGCTGGTTAGCGGGCCCGTGCGACCGTTCCCGCAGGTCGCCCCGAGGTGGCGCGCCCAGGAGGAGAGGAAGACGAGATGCGAGAGATCCGGAACGTGGCGGTGGCCGTGCTGGCGGTCCTGGCGATGTGCGTGATGTTCATGAACCCAGCGCCTGCTGGGGCGCAGTACGTCGACGAGGTGGGTGTCGAAGGTGAGGTCGGCGGGGCCGGAGATGCAGCTGGTACGGGTGGCGAGGCGGCTCCGCTCGCCCGCACCGGTTCTTGGCGCACGGGCGAGCAGATCGCGGTCGGCGTCGCCCTGACGGCCGCAGGCGGTCTGGTCGTGTACGGCGTTCGGCGCCGTCAGACCACGGCCTGAGCCGGGAGCCGGGGGATGACGGTGGAGAGGGGCGGCCGACCGGCGGTCAGCGTCGTGCTGCCTTGCTTCAACGAGGCGGGCTGCGTCGCCGACTGCGTCACCGAGGCGCTCACCGCCATGCGCCTGGCGGACATCGACGGCGAGGTCGTCGTGGTCGACAACAACTCGACCGACGGCTCGGCGGATCTCGCCCGCTCCGCTGGAGCACGGGTGGTCCACGAGGAGGTGCCGGGCTACGGGAGCGCCCTGCGGACGGGGTTCCTGGCCGCCGACGGCGAGATCATCGTGATGGCCGATGCCGACATGACCTACGACCTCTCCCGAATCGCGGAGCTGATCGACCCGGTGGTCCGCGGGGAGGCCGACCTCGTGAACGGGCTCCGCTTCGATGGGGCCAACCGGCACACCATGCCGCTGCTGCACCGGTGGGTCGGCACGCCCGTGTTGACGATGCTCACCGCCCGAGCGAGCGGTGGCCGCACCCTGCGCGACGGCCAGTCCGGCTTCCGGGCGTTTCGACGCGACGTGATCCTCGGCCTCGATCTGGTCACCAACGGCATGGAGTTCAACTCCGAGATGGTGGTGAAGAGCCGTCGGGCGGGTCTCCGGATGGTAGAGATCCCGATGGGCTACCGCGAACGGGTGGGCGACTCGAAGCTCAGCACGTTCTCCGACGGCTGGCGTCACCTCCGGCTCATCACCTCGCTCGCCCCGGACCTGCTCCTGGTCTGGCCAGGGCTGCTGCTGGTCGCCCTCGGCGTGGTGTTGACCGGGGCCACCTTGGTCCGGCCGTCCGGCTTCGACCTCGGGGCGCTCCACTGGCAGCCGGTCTTCTTCTCCACCATCTGCCTGGTGGCCGGACTGCAAGCGGTGCTCGCTGGGCTGTGCCTCGCTGCGTCGACGCCCGTCTCGCCGAAGGTCAGCGTCCGGTACGGCTTCGTCCTCGCTCCACGGTTCCAGCGTGCCAGCGTCACGGTCGGGCTGTCGTCGCTCGCCGCTGGCCTGGCGGTCGACGGCGTTCTGCTGCTCAGGTGGGCTGGCGACGACCCGGTGGGGGAGCGCGGCCCGGTGCTCGCCGCCATGGCGCAGAGCCTGATCCTGGTCGGCATCACCTTCGCGGCCTTCGGGTTGATCGCCCGACTCACCTCGACCGCCACGTCGCGGAGCAGACCCGCGTTCCTTGCTGACGGGACCTCGTCGCACCGGTCCGCGGATCCGACGCTGATCCAGAGCGTCGAGGCCGTGTGACCGCTGTCGGGGGGTCGGCCACAGCGGCCGGCCCGCTGCGCGTCCTCGGTTTCTGCGACCACTTCCCGCCGTCGAGCACCGGCGGTGGAGCCGAGAGGGTGGCGGCTGAGACTTGGTCGCGGCTAGCGGCCGACGGCTTCGAGGTGGTGGTCCTGGCCGCCAACCCGCCGAATCGCGGTCCTCGGGCGGGCAGCGCTGACTGCAACGGCGTGCAGGTGGTCTCGGTGCCGGGCCTCGACCTCTCAGCGGTGACGGGCGCCCAGGTCCTGGTGGCTCGGGGGCTCCTTCGGCGGGCGCGGGAGGTGGCGGAGGAGTTCGCTCCCCACGTGCTGCACGCCCACTCCCTCCACTTCCAGACCACCGTCGCCGCTGCTCGACTCGCCCGGGGGCGGGGCGTTCCGCTGGCGACGACGGTCCACGTAGCCGGCATCGCCGACCTGCCCCTGGCGGTCCGCTCCGCCACGGCCCTGTGGGAGAGGACCGTCGGCCGGTTCGTCATCCAGCGCAGCGATGCCCTACTGGCGGTGTCGGAGTCGGTCGCGGAGCACGCCATCCGACGAGGTGCCAGGCCCGATGCCGTGCAGGTGGTGCCCAACGGCGTCGATGTCGCTCGCTTCGTGCCGGGTGAACCAGCCGCTCCACCGGTGATCGCCTTCGTCGGTCGTCTCATAGCCAACAAGGGTCCCGACGTCCTGGTTCGAGCAACCAGCCAGGCTGTCCGGGCCGGGGCAGACCTGCGGGTGGAGATCATCGGCGACGGCCCGATGCGTCCGGCGCTGGAGGCGATGGTGGCGAAGGACCCCCTGCTGGCGGATCGGGTGACGTTCACCGGCTTCGATCCCGACGTGGCGTCGCGGCTCGCCACGGCGTCGGTGCTGGTGCGTCCGTCGACCACCGAAGGGATGCCGCTGGCGGTGTTGGAGGCGATGGCGGCCGGAACCGCGGTGGTGGCCACCGACATCGCGCCCAACCGGGAGCTGATCTCGCACGGCATCACCGGGCTGCTGTTCCCCGTGGGCGAGGTCGGAGCGCTCACCCGCTGCCTGCTGAGGCTCGTCGACGACCACGGGCTTCGCAGGTCGCTGGCGGCCGCGGGCAGGGCGAAGGCCGCGAGCCACAGCTGGGAGGTGGCGACGGAGCGGACCGGGGCCGCGCTGGCCGGGCTGGTGGCGGATGCCAGCCGGAAGACCGAGGTCCTGGTGTGATCGGCCCCACGGCCGACCTCCGCCTCAGCTCCTCCGGTCGAGGTGCGCCGTCGGGCCTGGAGGGCCGGCGGCGGAGTCGGTGGTCGGTCCGCGGCCACCGACCGGACCCTGCCCTGGTGATGGCCGTCGTACTGATGGCCGCCATCGCGGGATGGCGGTTCGTGGCCGCTGCGCAGGTCGACGGTCCGGTCACGACCGATGCGGGCAACTGGTTGGCGTTCGGCCGCGACCTGCTCGGACCCGACGTGCGCTCCTCGTCGATCGTCTACCCACCTGTCGTGCCGCTCCTCACGGTGGTCGCCAGCGAGGTCCTGGGTCTCGAACGCGGCATCGCCTTCCTGGTGGCGGTCTGTTCGGTCGCCCCGGCGGTGGGTGTCTGCTGGACCCTGCGACGCCTCGGCGTCGAGTGGATCGCAACCTGGGCCGGGGTGGTGGTTGCCTTCGCCGCCTCGTCGGGCGAGGCCGCGGCCTGGGGTGGGTTTCCCCAGTTGCTGGCCCTGGGCCTGCTCCCTCCGCTCCTGTGGTCGCTCGACGACCACATGCGCGGTCCTGCTCCGCGCCGAGCTTGGCGCAGCGGTCTCATCTGGTTCGCCATGGCGGCCACCTCCCACTTCGTCGCCGCGGTCGGCGCGCTCGGCGGGCTCCTGGTGGTCCTGTTGCACCTGACGGCGCCGACGGGCTCGCCCGACGGAGCGCGCCGGGGTGGATCGACCGTCCGGCGGATGCGACCGAACGGCCTGTTCGGCCTGTGGCCGGCCCTGGTGGTTTCGGTGCCCCTGGTGCCCCTGTACCTGGACCTGGCCACCGTCGGGTCCGGAGCCGTGGGGCCGGGGGCCTTGCGTACCATGGTCGACGGGCTCAGGTACACGTCGCGCGACGTACCGGCGCTCTGGTACCCGGCCATCGTCGTGGCCCTCGGCGCCCCGGTGGCAGCCTTCGACCGCAACCGGGGTCGGTCCTGGGTCCTGGCCGCCTCGGCCAGCGGTGCCGCGGTCCTGGCCCTGATCCTGTTGGCAGACCGTCGCGTCGCGTACCTGGTACCGGTCGTCGCAATGCTCAGCGTCGGTCTGCTGGCGGTCGGCGCGGCAGATCGGGCCCGCGTACGCCGCCGGCGGGATCCGTCGTCGCTCCTGATGGTCGCGCTGCTCGTGGTGGCCGGCGTGGTCCAGATCGCGGCCGGCACGACGGACTTCGCCGGCCAGGTCGAGCACCACGCGGTGGCGGCCGGAGGTGTGGCCGAGGTGCTCGTCTCCCTGAGCGGTTCACCGTCGGATCCCGTGGTGGTGGTTGCGCCGGCCCGATCGGCGCCCCTCGGGTGGTGGGTCGAGGGCGTCTCCCGTCGACGAACCCTCACCGGCAGCGACCGCCGGTGGCTCCACTTTCCCGACGAGCGAATGCGGGCGGAGGAGGCGGCCACCATCTTCGGCCCGGGATTTCCCAACGACGACCAGCTCCGCACGGCGGCGGCTGCCGGCGCATCCGTCCTGGTTGTCCCGTCGACGTGGAGGGGCGTCGACCGGGCAGCCCTGGGCGAGCAGGAACGTCGCGGCTCGCTGGTGGTCTGCGCGGAGCGAGCCGACGTGATGGTGCTGGGGATCGCGCTGCTTGAAGGGGACGAAGCCCCGTGTCGGTAGGGGGACAGGATCGGGTGGCCTATCGTCCGGCGATGTCCGGACGGTTCCGACACGCGCCACCGGAGCCGCGTGCAGAGTGGATCGCGCGCCCCCGTCTGCTGCGCCGGCTCGAGCGTCGCTTCGAGCTCGCCACGCTGGTCATCACCGCGCCCGCCGGCTTCGGCAAGACCTCGGCGCTCAGCCAGGCGCTGGCGACCGATGCCGACCGTCCCGGGCGTAGCGACCACTGGCTCCAGTGCCAGGCGGGCGACGCCGATGCCGGGCTGCTCGGCGCGGCCTTGCTGCGGACCCTCGGTGCGGCCGACCCGCCCGGTGGGGTCGTCGATGCCAGGGCCATCGCCGACGTCTTCCTGGCGGCCAGTCCGGATGAGGTGTGCCTGGTCATCGACGACATCCACGTGCTGCCCACGGGATCGGAGGGCATGGAGCTGATAGGCGAGGTGGCCAGGCTCCTCCCCCGCAACGCCCACCTGGTCCTGTCCGGACGAACCACCCCGCCGCTGGCCCTCTCTCGTGGGTTGCTGCACGGCGACGTCGAACAGCTCGGATCCGACGCTCTCGAGTTCGATGACGACGAGCTCGAACTGGTCTCCAAGGAGGCCCACGCAGACTTGGGAGATGCGGCCCGGTGGCCTGCCCTCGTGGCGCTCGCGGACCAGCACCCCTGGGCCACGACCCTCGGCTTCATCCTGGAGGAGGTGGCCGGTGAGCCGGGGTCGGACCGACGGACGGTCCTCACCGCGCTCGCACATGCCGCGGAGATCGATCGGGACCTCATCGAAGCAGCTCCCTCTGACCCGTCAGCCCTCACCGAGCTGCTGTCGGAGATGCCGTTGGTCCAGCGCTCGGCCGATGGCGTGTTCCAGCTGCACGACCTGTGGCGCGAAGCGCTGACCGTGGACGAGGACGTCCACCCCGATCCCGGGGTGCGGGACGTGTTGGTCCGGCTCGCCGCGGCACGGATGGGATCGGGCGAGAACCTGGAGGCGGCCCGGCTGTACGTGGCCGCTGGGAACGACGAGGGCCTCACCGCCGCTGCGATGGCCGTTTGCGACCGGCCCCTCATGGCGGTGTCCTCTGCCGAGCTCCGCCAGATGGCCCTCATCGTCGGACGGCACCTGCCCGACCATCCGGTCACCGGCCTGTTGTCGACGTCGGTGTCGTTCACCGGCGACGAGACCACGTCGGCGTCGAGCTACGAGAGCATCGCGAGGGATGCCGCGACCAGCGGCGACGTCGAGGTCGAGGTGCTGGCGCTCTACAACGCCGCGAACATGCGCGCCGTGGTCGATCCGGACTCGATGCCGTCCTGGCTCGCCGATCGGGCCGACGAGCTGGTCACAGCGGGCCACCAAGCCGCCCGCGTGACCTCGGTGATGGTGCGGGCCAACCAGGCGAGAGCAGAAGGCCGGCCCGACGACTCGGTCCAGATCGTCGGTGAGCTGTTGCCCCCGGGGTCGGGAGCCGAGAAGGTCGTCTACTCGTTCGGCATGAACGATGCCGGTCGCCCGGAGCACGTGCCGGCGCCCGAAGACCTCTCCGACGCCGCGGCCGCCGCGATGATCCCGGTGGCGGCGGCCATCTGGCTCCGAGGCGATGTGCGTCCCGACGTCGCCATGAAGTTGGGCGAACCTCTGCTGGCCTCCACGGAGGGGAGCGGCTTCGCCCACCTACGACTGTCGGTCCACGCCACCTTCTCCCTCGTGGCCCAGGCCGCTGGCGACCAGCGTCGAGCCCGCGAGCTGGCCGACGATGCACTGCGTGACATGCCCGGATCGGCGAGCGTTCCGGCGAGGGCGTTCGCGCTTCTCGCCGATGCGGTCGACGTGGTGGCCTCGGGCGACGACGAGGAGGGCTCGGCGAGGCTCGAACGACTCCTAGCGTCGCTGCCGATGGGCCCTTGGCCCGCTCGGCCGTACATGTACGCGCTGCCGACGATGTACGCGGCCCTGCCATCGGTGCGCCCAGCGCTCGACGGGTGCCGCCTCGGTCCATCCCTGACGGTGGCGCGCGACGCAGGCGTCGCGATCGCCGCCCTGGTCGAGCACGACGATCCCGCTCCGGCGGCAACGCTGCCCTGGGCCCGGCCCGGTCTCCTGCGGGCCCACGTGCTGCCTCGCCACCTCGGGTTGTTGAGCGCGGCCGCGTCCGAGATGGGGAGCCCCGACGTCGGCCAGGTGTTGGCCGAACTCCCGGACGGTCGCGATCACCTGGCTCGGGCGGCCATCCTCTCCCACGCTCCGACGGCCAGGTGGGCTGCGCACCGGATCGCCACCATGCCGGTCCGTCCCTCCTACGACATCCGCCTCGACGTCCTCGGCGACATGTCCCTCGCTCGGGGCGACACGCTCGTGAGCGACCGTGACTGGACCAACCGCGAGCGGGTTCGACAGCTCCTGGCGTACCTGGTCCTCCACCGCTCCGTCGGCCGGCGCAGCATGGCCGAGGCGCTGTGGCCCGACCTGCCGTCCGACAGGGCGCTCGGCAACCTCCGGGTGAACCTGGCGCACCTCCAGAAGGTGCTCCAGCCCGGCCGTGAGACGTCCGACAAGGCGTGGTTCGTCCGTGCCGACGCCGAGAAGGTCGCGCTCGCCGACGACGGGGTGGTGGTCGACGCGACCCTGTTCGAGGCCGCCTGCGACAGGGCTCGTGCTCTGGAGGGCGAGGACCGGTCCTCCGAAGCTCTGTTCGAGTGGCATGGCGCGGTGGACCTCTACCAGGGGGACTTCCTCGAGGACTGGCCCGACGTGGAGTGGAGCCAGGTCGAGCGCTTCCGGCTGCGCACCCTGGCGATCACGGCCCGGTGCCGATTGGGCGAGCTGCTCCTGGCCCGAGGCGAACCCGAGGAGGCGGCCCGCCACGCATCGATCGTTCTCGGCATCGAGCCGATCCAGGAGCGGGCTTGCCGGTTGCTCGTCCACGCCCTCACCGCGCAGGGCGACCGGGCGACGGCGCTGCGCGCCATGCGCGACCTCAGCAGCCAACTGGTTCGACAGGGACTCAGCCTCGAACCGGCGACAGCCCGCCTCGCCCGGTCGTTCGGCCTCACCGTGCTGGGCGAGGGGACCTGATCCGTCCTCGAGCCGCTGTCGGTCGGCCCAGGGTCTAGGGCCGGCCAGGGACTAGGGCCGGCCGCGACCCAGCACGTAGCAGGCGATGGCCGCGGCCGCGGCCACGTTGAGCGAGTCGACGTCGCCGTGGAGCGGTATCCGCACGCGCCGCCCGATCCGTGACATCGTCTCGTCGGCCAGGCCCGGGCCCTCCGATCCGAGCACCAGGGCCACCTTCTCGTCGGGCGCGAAGGCCAGGTCGTCGATCGGCTCGGCGGTGGGATCGGGCGTCAGAGCCACCAGGCCGAAGCCGTGGTCGGTCACCAGGTCGAGCCCCTCGGGGAAGTGGGGGAGGCGGGCGTAGGGCAGGCCGAACACCTCGCCCATCGCCACCCTCGAGGCCCGCCGGTAGAGCGGGTCGACGCTCGTCGGGTCGAGCAGCAGGGCGTCGGCGCCGAGTCCCCTGGCGCTGCGGGCGATGATCCCGAGGTTGGTCGGATTGACCACCCGTTCCAGCACCACCACCCGGGTCGCGTCGCCCAGCACGGCACCGGGCGACGGGACGGGCCGCCTCGCCATCACCGCCATCATCCCGCGGTGCACCGCCATCCCGGTGATGCGTCGCACCACGTCGGGCCCGGCGGCGAACACCGGCGTGGAAGCCGGCACCACGTCGGGCAGGGGCTTCGTGCGGGTCGCGTCGACCAGCGCCGAGATGATCCGGTAGCCGGCCCGGAGCGCCCGTTCGACCACGATGTCGCCCTCGGCCACGAAGATGCCCTCGAGGTCGCCGCCGGGTGACTCGCGGCGTCGCCGCAGGTGGTGGTCGCGGAGGCCGGTGTACTCGGCGATGCGGGGGTCGTCGGGGTCGATCACCGGCTGAGGTTCCACCCCGCCATCCTCCCAGAAGGCAGGTGTGAGCACTTTGGTCGAACCATTCGACCAAAGTGCTCACACCTCGGGGATCTCGGGTGTCGTCGGTCACTCGGA
This sequence comes from Acidimicrobiales bacterium, assembly GCA_012513855.1. GTDB lineage: Bacteria > Actinomycetota > Acidimicrobiia > Acidimicrobiales > Iamiaceae > Aquihabitans. The sequence goes on along the minus strand of JAAZBK010000466.1, from coordinate 225 downwards.
ACGGCGGAAATCCTTGACCTCGCGCGGCGATCGGTTTACCGTCACCGCAAATCGCATCCCGCCGACCGGCTGGCACTGAGCCACCCGGTTGTATTCCTTGCGGTCCTTGCCCTAGGATCGCCCGTTGCTGTGGTGACGAGGGATGCGCTCCAGAAATGGTTGATCGGAGCCCCGCGTCCAGACACGGCTGCCCACGCGTGACTGCTTCTTGAGGAGACCTCCTTG
>JAAZBK010000080.1 GCA_012513855.1 Acidimicrobiales bacterium | reverse complement strand
GCCGGGGACGTCCTCCAACCACCGAGCAGCTCGCCAACCTCACCGCGCGGTACGACGCCCTCGGCGGCACTTCGACGCTCGCCGCCCGCACCCGTGACCAGGTCGCCTCCATCACCTCTGCGCTGGACCAGCGGGCACCTGGCCGGTACCTCGTCCGCCTCGGCCAGAAGCACGCCTCGCCCTTCATCGAGGACGCGGTGGGCGAACTCGCCGCCGAAGGCGCCACCCGGATCGTGGGGCTGGTCCTCGCCCCGCACTACTCCGGCGCCAGCGTCGGCGAGTACCAGGCCCGGGCAGCCGAATCAGCCGCAGCCGCAGCCGCCGGCACCCTGGGCGGGCTGCCGTTCACCCCCATCGAGCGCTGGCACGACGAGCCCTCCTACCGCGACTTCCTCAGCGCCGCGGTGCGCGACGCGCTGGCCGACATGCCGGAGCGGACCCAGGTGGTGTTCACCGCCCACTCGCTGCCGGAGCGGGTCCTGGCCGGCGACCCCTACCCCGACGAGCTGTGGGAGTCGGCCGAGGCGGTGGCTCGCACCGCCGGGCTCGATCCCGCCCGCTTCTCCCAGGCCTGGCAGAGCGCTGGTGCCACCCCCGAGCCGTGGCGCGGCCCCGACATCCTCGACGTGATCCGAGACACAGCAGCCAGCGGTCGATCCGAGGCGATCCTCGTGTGCCCCCAAGGGTTCGTGGCCGACCACCTGGAGGTGGCCTACGACCTCGACATCGAGGCCACGGCGGTGGCCCGTTCGGCCGGGATCGGCTTCGCCCGCACCCGGGTGCTGAACGACGACCCGGTGGTGATGGCCGCCCTGGCCGAGCGAATCGTGGCCATCTCATGACCGGCGCCGCGACCCGTCCCGAACGCGCCGTGGTGGTGGGCGGCGGCATCGCCGGGCTCACCGCGGCGTTCCGGCTGAGCCAGGCCGGCACGGCGGTGACGGTGGTCGAACCCGACCGGATCGGCGGCAAGCTCCAGACCTCGGTGTTCGCGGGGCGCTCGCTCGACGAGACCGCCGACAACTTCCTGCTCCGCGTGCCGTGGGCCGCGGCGCTCTGCCACGACCTGGAGATCGACGGCGAGCTGATATCGCCCGTGGCCCGACGGGCCGAGATCTTCCTCGACGGCACCCGCCGGGCCATGCCCGAGGGCCACCTCCTCGGGGTGCCCGCCGACCTCGAGGCGCTGCGGTCCAGCGGCATCCTCTCGCCGGAGGGCATGGCCCGGGTCGAGGCCGACCTGACGCTCCCCCGGCTCCCCACCGATCCACCGGTGCAAGCGTCGGACCCGCCCGGCGACGACCCGCCAGGCGACGGCTCCGACGACGTGGCGGTGGGCCCCTACCTGCGGGGACGGTTGGGCGACGAGGTGGTCGACCACCTGATCGATCCGTTAATCGGTGGCATCAACGCCGGCGACACCAACCGCCTGAGCCTCACCGCCGTGGTTCCCCAGATCGACGCCGCGGCCCGCAGCGGCGATCCCAGCCTCATCCGCTCCTGCGCCGCCCAGATCGCCAAGGGTGGCGACGCCGTCCGCCCCGTCGCCACCGGAGGATCGGGGGCCGCCCCTCCGGTCTTCGCCACCCCCATCGGAGGCATGGCCCGGATCGTCGACGCCCTCCTGGCGTTCATGCCCTCGGTCGACCTGCTGGTCGGGCGGCGGGTGGAGGCGATCGAACCGTCGGCCCCGTCGGCGTGGCGGGTGGTGTTGGACGACGGCACCGCCCTCGACACCGACGCGGTGGTGGTCGCCTGCCCCGCGTTCGCCGCCGCCCCGCTCCTGGCCCCGCTCGCTCCGGGTGCCGCCGCCACCTTGGCCGCCATCGATCACTCGTCGATCTCGATGGTCGCGTTCGTCTTCGACCGGGACCACCTTCGCGACGTGCCCACCGACGTGAGCGGCTGCCTCGTGCCGAAGGACCAGGGGACCCTCCTCACCGCCATCAGCTACGGCACGTCCAAGTGGCCGCAGTGGCGGGTGCCCGAGCGCGACGACGTGGTCCTGCGGGTGTCGGCCGGTCGGTTCGGCGACGATCGCCACCTCCACCTGTCCGACGGCGACCTGGTGGCGACGTTGCTCGCCGACCTAGACCGGGTCCTGGGGGTCTCCGGAGATCCGGCCGCGGTGAGGGTCGGCCGCTGGCCCCGCTCCTTCCCCCAATACGCGCCGGGCCACCTCGCTCGGATCAGCCGGGTGGAGGCCGAGCTGACCCAACTCGGGAACTCGCCCACCGCTGGCATCGTGCTGGCCGGCGCGGCCTTGCGCGGCGTGGGCGTCCCCGCGTGCATCCGTTCCGGGGAAGAGGCTGCCGCCGCGCTCGGCGCCACCTGGCCCACCCGTCGCCAACTGTCCACCTGACGTCGGCCAGACTGTCGCACTGATGACCGACGACATCGACCAACCGGCAGGGTTCGAACTGACGAACCTCGGGCCGGGTCCATCGGGCCTGATGGCCAAGATCCCCGAGCCGGTGCGCGCCTTCTTCGCGCGTCCCGTCGTCCGGGGGATCATCGCCGGTCTGCTGATCGCCGCCAGCATGCCGCCGTGGGGGTGGTGGCCCCTGGCCTTCGCCGGCATCGCCGTCTTCGACCTCCTCCTGGCCGGCGCATCCGTCAAGCAACGGCTCGGTCGTGGCTTCGTGACCGGACTGGCGCTGTTCGTCCCCACCATCTCCTGGATCAGCCAGCTGACCTTCCCCGGCTACCTGATCGCCTCACTCGCCTACGCGCTCATGGTCGGCGTGGCGGCCATGGCCGTGCCGCCCCACTGGGGTCGCCGGCCGGCCCTCATCGGGGCATGGGTCCTGTGCGAGTCGCTGCGCAGCGCCTGGCCCTTCGGTGGCGTGCCGCTGTCGCTCCTGGCCGTCGGGCAGGTCGCCGGACCGTACGCGCCGATCGCCCGGGTGGGCGGCGTGCTGCTGATCGCGGTGGCCACCCTGGCCCTCGGTCTCTTCTTCTCCGCCGCACTGAGCGGTGAGCCCCGACGAGTGATGGTGATCCCGCTGCTCGCGTCGGCCCTGCTGAGCCTCCTCGCCATGGTGGCCCCGAAGGGGACCGACACGGGCCGGACGGTCGACGTCGCCTACGTACAAGGTGGTGGCCCCCAGGGCACCCGGGCCATCAACACCGACGAACGCAAGGTCTTCGAGCGCCACCTGGAGGCCAGCCAGGACGTTCCTCCCGGACTCGATCTGGTGCTGTGGCCCGAGGACGTGGTCGACACCGACCGCACGGTCCAGGAGGCCGAGGAAGGTCGGGAGCTGGAGGAGCTGGCAGCCCAGCTCGACGCCACCCTGATAGTGGGCACGGTCGAGGGCGTCAGCAACGAGGAGTTCCGCAACTCGTCGCAGGTGGTCACCGCGGAGGGCGAGTGGATCGACCAGTTCATCAAGGTCCAACGGGTGCCGTTCGGGGAGTTCGTGCCGTTCCGCACCCTGATCGAGAAGGTCGCCCCCGACACGCTCGCCAGCCGCGACGCCACCGTCTCGCACCAGTCGGGCCTGCTCACCACGCCTGAGGCCAAGCTCGCCACGGTCATCTCCTGGGAGGTGTTCTTCGGACACCGCGCCCGCTCCGGCGTGGCGGCTGGCGGCGAGATCCTCTACAACCCCACCAACGGCGCCACCTACACCGGCACCCTGGTCCAGACCCAGCAGGTGGCGTCCACCCGGCTGCGCGCCATCGAGACCGGGCGGTGGGCGGTGCAGGTGTCGCCCACCGGGTTCAGTGCCTTCGTGAGCCCCACCGGAGAGGTCTTCCAGCGCAGCTCGCAGGTCCACCCCCGGGTCGAGGTCCGCCGCGGCATGCCCCTCCGCGACGGCGAGACCTGGTACGTGCGCTGGGGCGACACCCCGGCCCGGGTGCTCGCCGTGCTGCTGCTGGCCGCGGGCTGGGTGCTGGACCGCCGCTGGCGCAACCGTCCGCTCGACCTGGGCCCGGTCAAGGGCGGCTGGGGCCGATTGCGCCTCCCCGGCGCCTGATCGGGGAAGCGCCCGGGGTCAGACCTCGAGCATCAACGTGACAGGTCCGTCGTTGACGATCTCGACTGCCATGTCGGCCCGGAACCGGCCGGTGGCGACGGCTGCACCGAGCGCCCGCAGCTCCTCGCAGAGCTGATCGATCAGCGGCTCGGCCTGCTCGGGGCCGGCGGCGTCGACCCACGACGGACGACGGCCCCGCCGGGTGTCGCCGTACAGCGTGAACTGGGACACCACCAGCACCTCGCCTCCGTTGTCCGCCACCGACAGGTTCATGCGCCCGTCTGCATCAGAGAACACCCGGAGGTGCCAGATCTTGCGGGCCAGCTCAGCGGCCTCGGTCGCCCCATCGGTGTGGGTGACGCCGATCAGCGCGCACAGTCCGGCGCCGATCGCCCCTGTGACCTCCCCGTCGACCGTGACCGATGCACGGGTGACCCGCTGGACGAGAGCTCGCATCCCAAGATCCTGCCAGCCCGGTTCGGTCCGACGGCCCCGGCCCCGGCCCCGGTGCCGCCGCCGGGGTTGCGGGCGCATCAGCCCCAGATCGCCCAACCGGCCGCGATCCCGTTGGCCACGGCCACCGCCAGGAGAAGGCCGGCGAAGGCCTTCAACGTCTTGTCGACCGGGAGGCGAGGTGCCAGCGTCGATCCGGCGAGGCTGCCCACGAGCATCGTGCTCGTGAACCCGACGGCCACTCCCCAATCGACTGCTCCGAGGCCGCGGAAACCGAGCGCCACGAGAGCGTTCCCGACGATGATCACCAACGAGGTCCCGATGGCCTTCGGCATGTTCAGTCCTAGCGCCAAGGTCAGGGCCGGCACGATCACGAAGCCTCCACCCACACCGAACAAGCCGGTGAGCAAACCCACGACCGACCCCGCCACCACGACCTTGGCCAACCTTCGGTCGGCGTCGTGGTTCCGTTCGATGACGGCCGGATCGGCCCATCCGGGCAGCTGTGACCCATTCGTCTCGAGACGCCACACGGTGGCAGGGGGGTCGGTCACCGCTCGGTCCGATCGACCGACGGGTGCTGTCGCTGCGAGCCGACCGTCTGCACCCTGGTGGATGCTGATGAGCTCTTCGGCGGCCAGCGCCCTGTCCTCCCCCACGTTCGTGCACGTGGGACAGGCGAAGAGCATGCGGTGCGCCGCCACGACCACCAGCCCGGAGAAGGCCAGGAGGAGCACGTCGCCATCGATCGTGCCGTTGAGCCGGGTACCGACCCAGGAGCCGACCACACCGGTCGCCACGAACGCGGCGGCGGCACCCCACCGGACGTGACCCTTGCGGGCATGGCCCACCGAGCCCACGGCCGCCGAGACCCCCACCGCCACCAGTGCAGTGGCGGTGGCGGCCGGGGCCGACTGGCCGGCCAGGTGGGCCAGTACCGGAACCGCAAGGATCGACCCTCCGCCGCCCAGTGAACCGAGGGCCAGGCCGATCACCAGCCCCAGGATGATCGCAGCGGTCACGCTTCGCTGTCGGGCTGATCACCAGTGGAGATGGAACAGCCCGGCGCGACACCCATGGCGTTGGCGCCACCGAGCACGTCGGACACGTCGTCGAAGCCGTTGGCCCTGAGGAGGCTGTTGGCGATCAGCGACCGGGCACCGCCGGCGCACACCACGACCACCGGCCTCTGCGGGTCGAGAGATGTCATCTGGTCGCGCAGCGTGGCCAGTGGGATGTTGCGGGCTCCCTCCAACGGGGCGGTGGCCACCTCGCCGGGGTTGCGGACGTCGATGAACTGGAGCGAGTCGCCGAGATCAGCGCGTCGGGACGAGAACTCAGAGGTTGTCAGCCGGGACAGCCGCGACGCCCGGTCGGGCTCGGTCGCCAGCACCACTTCCGGTTCGGTCAACACGCCCACCACGTCGTCGAAGCCGATGCGGGCCAGGCGCACCTTGGCCTCGAGCGCGTGATCGGCCTCGCCGACCAACACGATCGGCACGCCCACGGGGATCACGCTGCCGACCTGCTCCGAGAACCGGCCGTCGAGGTTGACGTTCACCGAGCCCGTCAGGTGACCGGCCACGAAGTCCTCGGGCCGGCGGGTGTCGAGGACGATGGCCCCCCGCTCCATGGCGTCGAGCACTGCGACCACGTCGAGCGGACGAGGCGGTTCGTGTTCGTCGAGCAGCGCCCGGTCCTGGCGGTTCAAGGAGGCGTCGTAGCCGAAGTAGCCCGGCGCACTGGGCTGTCCTTCGGTGACGATGTCCACGAACTCCTCCTCGGTCATGGGGCGGAGCGCGTAGTTCGTCGCCCGCTGGGCCCCGATGGTGGAGACGGTCTCGGTGGACAGAGCCTTGCCGCACGCCGAGCCGGCGCCGTGGGCCGGCAGGACCAGCGTGGAGTCGGGCAGCTCGAGCAACCGGTGCAGCGAGCGGTAGAGGCTCGACCCGAGCTCTTCCGCCGTGACGCCCACGGAGGCGAGGAGATCGGGCCGTCCGACGTCGCCGATGAAGAGGGTGTCGCCGGTCAGGACGGCCACCGGGTCGGACCCGGCCGCGGCGCGGACGACCAGCGAGATCGACTCCGGCGTATGGCCTGGTGTGTGGAGGACCTCGAGGGAGACCCCGCCCAGGTCGATCAGCTCGCCGTCGGCCAGGGCGTGGGACTCGAACTCGGTGGTGCCCGCCGAACCGATCCCGATGGTTGCGCCGGTGGCGGCGGCCAGTTCCAGGTGGCCGGACAGGAAGTCGGCGTGGAAGTGCGACTCGACCACCCTCTCGATGGTCAGACCATCCTCGGCCGCCGCCTCCAGGATCTCGTCGACGTCGCGACGCGGGTCGACCGCGACGGCCCGACCGGTGGAGCGGTCACCGACCAGGTACGAGGCCTGCGAGAGGCACCCGAGGTACAGCTGGCGGATGACCAGGTCTGCGGGGAGGCCGGTGACCCGGCCATCTGCGTCCAGCTCACCTGGGGTGGCGGAATGGGGCGAGACGGTGCTCATGACCGGTCCTCCGAGGTTTCGGTGATCTGGGACACCACGACCGGGAGGTCGCAACTGCCCCGCTGACGAGTGTTGTACGGAAGCTTGGCGAGTGCCATGCCCATGGCGCAGGTGTCGGTGAGAGCGGCGAAGGTGAGACCTGCGCCCACGAAACCGGCGACGTAGCGGGCAGAGGGCCAGATGGTGCTGGCCGCGATCGATGTGGCGACGATGGATCCGGCCACGAGGCGCACCTGACGCTCGAGACCCCACGGCGCCGCCCCCGCGGAACGGACGAGTTGCAGCCCGGTCGACTCCCAGGCCGCCACCCCGCCGTCGAGCACGTGCACCCGGTCGAGACCGGCGTCGGCGAGCTGCCGCTCGGCCTGTCCGGCCCGGCGACCGGACTCGCACACGAGGACCACCGGGCCGGTGGACTCCGCCGTCAACTCCGTCCGATGCTCGGCCAGCTGGGGCAGGGGCACGTTGTAGGAGCCCGGGATGTGGCGACCCGCGAACTCTCCTGGTGTGCGGACGTCGACGATGCGCAATTCGGGGTGCTCGCTGCGGAGTCGGTCGAGGTCGACGGGGCGGAGGGTGGTGGCGGTGGCCATGACGTCGTTTCTGCTCCCAGATGTCTTGATCGGTGACCAGGGATACCCCCTGGGGTACCTGGAACATACCCCGGCGGGTATAAGATCGCAAACATGCGCTTTCCCGATGACGTGTCCGATGACGTTTTGAACCGGTTGCGCCGAGCCGAAGGCCAGGTGCGTGGCATCCAGCGCCTGCTGGAGGACGGAGCCGATTGCAAGGACGTGATCACCCAACTCACCGCAGCCCAGGCCGCGCTCCACCGCACCGGGCTCCGCCTCATGAGCGCGGGTATGCGCTACTGCCTGCTCGACCCCGAGAAGGCCGCTGCCGAAGGGATGACCACCGACGACATGGAAGAGCTGTTCCTCAAGCTCCGTTGACCGATCTGATCCATCGCCGGTCGTTCGATCGGCCATCGGCGGAGTGACCGGTACCACCAGAGCAAGGGAATCTTCGATGCGAACCGGCGGTTGCAGCTCTGCCGGGCGAACGCCCGCTTGACCGGGTGGTCAATCAACCGGAAGGCTGGTGCGCTCATGGCATCTGCTGACACCCCCCTGCGCATCGCGCTCCTCGCCTACCGCGGCAAGCCGCACTGCGGTGGCCAGGGCGTCTACGTCCGTCACCTCTCCAAGGCCCTGGCCGACCTGGGCCACCACGTAGAGGTACTCGGCGGACCGCCGTACCCCGAGTTGGACGAGCGCGTGCCGCTGGTGGAGCTGCCCAGCCTCGAGATCTACAACGACCACTTCCCCATGCGCATGCCCGGGTTGTGGGAGCTGAAGAACTGGACCGACTTCTTGGAGGTGGCCACCTTCTCGTTCGGCACCTTCCCCGAACCGCTGGCCTTCACGATGCGGGCGTGGGACCACCTCAAGCACCGCAAGGCCGACTTCGACCTCGTCCACGACAACCAGTCGCTCGGGTTCGGACTGCTCGCCATCGAACAGCTCGGTCTGCCCGTGATCGCCACGATCCACCACCCCATCACGGTCGATCGCCGGCTCGAGATCGAGCACGCCAAGGGCTTCCTCAAGAAGCTCAACCTGCGGCGCTGGTACGCCTTCGTCGACATGCAGACCGAGGTCGCCCGCCGGCTGAGCCGCATCATCACGGTGTCGGAGAACTCCTTCAAGGACATCAACGCCGACCACAAGGTCGACGAGGACCGCATGCACATCGTCCCGGTGGGCGTCGACCCCGACCTGTTCAAGCCGGTGGCCGGCGTGAAGCGCAAGCCGGGCATGCTCATCACCACCGCCAGCGCCGACGTGGCCATGAAGGGCCTGCGCTACCTGCTCGAAGCCGTGGCCAAGCTGCGCACCGAGCGCCCCGAGATCGCCCTCACGGTGATCGGTCGCCCCAAGGAGGGCGGCGAGTCGGAGCGCACCATCCGCGACCTCGGCCTGGAGGACGCCATCACCTTCGTTTCGGGCGTCCCCGACGAGCGGATCGTCGAGCTCTACAACGAGGCCGAGGTGGCGGTGGTCCCGTCGCTCTACGAGGGCTTCTCGCTCCCCGCCATCGAGGCCATGTCCACCGGGATCCCGCTGGTGGCCACCACCGGAGGGGCCATCCCCGAGGTCGTCGGCCGAGACGGCGAGACCGCGTTCAGCGTCCCGCCGGGCGACGCCGGTGCCCTCGCCGCCAAGATCGGCTACGTCCTCGACCACCCCCGCATCGCCGCCAAGGTGGGCGGTGCCGGTCGCCAGCGAGTGATCGACCACTGGAGCTGGCGCCACACCGCCGAGCGCACGGTCGAGCAGTACCGGGCCCTCCTCGCCGAGAAGCACTGAAGGCGGTCGCATGCTCACCGTCGACTTCTCACGCCTCGGGCTCCAGCCCGGCGACCGCGTCCTCGACATGGGGGCCGGCGCGGGCCGTCACGCCTTCGAGGTCTACAAGCGCGGCGCCCACATCACCGCTCTCGACTACAGCCTCGCCGACCTCAAGGACGTGTCGGGTCTCTTCTCGG
>JAAZBK010000079.1 GCA_012513855.1 Acidimicrobiales bacterium | reverse complement strand
TGAGCGCCGACATGCAGATCGCCACGATCGACCACGCGATGTGGTTCCACCGGCCGATCCGCGTCGACGACTGGATCCTCTACGACCAGTTCTCGCCCTCGGCGTCCAACGGCATGGGCTACTCCCGCGGCCGGCTGTACTCCGACGGGGTGCTGGGGGTGTCGACGGCCCAGGAGGGCCTGATCCGCGTCCTCGCCCACGACGGACGCCCCGCCGGCGACTGAGCGCGCAACCACCCGGGCATGACGACGGGGCCGGACCATGTGCAGGTCCGGCCCCGTCGTGGTGGGGTGCCGTTCGGTGTCAGGCGGCCAGCGTGGTGTCACGCAGCTTGGCGATGGCCTGGCGCTCGATCTGGCGGACGCGCTCGGCGGTGATGCCCCAGACGCTGGCGATGTCGGCCAGCTTGGCCTGGCGGCCGTCGAGCAGGCCGTAGCGGCGGCGCACCACGTCGGCGGAGCGCTCGTCGAGGCTGTCGAGCATGTGGTCGAGGCGGGCACGGTCCTCGGCGTCGAGCACGACCTCGTCGGGGCCGGGCGTCGTGTCGCGGGCCAGCAGGTCGCCGAGGGCGGTGTCGCCGTCCTCCTCGACCGGGGCGTCGAGCGACACGTGGTCGCGGGCGAGGCGGAGCAGTTCGACGATGCGTTCCTCCTCCAGGCCGAGCTCGTCGGCGATCTCGATGACCTCGGGCTCGCGGCCGAGCTTGCGCTCGAGGTTGCGGCGCGTGGCGGAGACCTGGTTGATCTGCTCGGCCACGTGCACGGGGAGGCGGACGATGCGGCTCTGCTGGGCGATGCCCCTGCTGATCGACTGCCGCACCCACCAGGTGGCGTACGTCGAGAACTTGAAGCCCTTGGTGTAGTCGAACTTCTCCACGGCGCGGATGAGGCCGGTGTTGCCCTCCTGCACCAGGTCGAGCAGCGGCATCTGCGAGCGGCCGTACTTGCGGGCGACGGAGACGACGAGGCGCAGGTTCGCGGTGACGAAGCGCTTCATGGCGGCGCGGCCCTGCTCGACGATCTCCTCGAGTTCCTCCTGGGTCGCCTTCACGGCCTTGCGGCCGCCGCGCTCCTTGGTGGTGAGGGTGCCGTCCAGGATCGCCTCGGCGTAGAGGCCCGCCTCGATCTCCCGGGCGAGCATGACTTCCTCCTCCGCCGTGAGCAGCGGGGTCTTCGCGATGCCGTCCAGGTACAGGCCAACCGAGTCCTTGCCGTCGATGCCCTCGGTCGAGCGTGAACGGTGCGAGGTCGAGATCATGCGGTTCGTCCTTTCGTCGTCACCCAGTACAACGCCAAAGGCGCCCGAATAGTCCGGTCACCACCCCGATCTGGCCCTGAGGGGGGCCCTGAGCCCGCAAATCAAGACCAGAGTCGTACAGCGATCCCGTGCCCGCGGTGGACGCGGCGGCCGCGGACCCGCTAGTGGGGCCCGCGGCGTCCGATCAGTTCGCCCCGGCCTGGTCGACCAGCCACGCCAGCTGGAACGCGCGCTCGCGCCAGCTCTTGTAGCGGCCGGAGACCCCACCGTGGCCGGCCACCATCTCGGTCTTGAGCAGGATCGGCCGGTCCTCGCCGTTGGTGGCGACGTCGCGGAGGCGGGCCACCCACTTGGCTGGCTCGGTTACCTCGACGCGGGTGTCGTTGAGGCTCGTCGTGGCCAGGATCGCCGGGTACTGCACGGCGGCGATGTTCTCGTAGGGGGAGTAGGCCTTCATGCAGGCGTAGACCTCAGGATCCTCGACGGGGTTGCCCCACTCCTCCCACTCCATGACGGTCAGCGGCAGGTCGGGGTTGAGGATCGTGGTCAGTGGGTCGACGAACGGCACCGCGGCGTGCACGGCCCGGAACAGCTCGGGGGCCAGGTTCACGGCCGCGCCGATGAGCAGGCCGCCGGCCGACCCACCCTCGGCGAGCAGCCGGTCGGGCGCGACGTGGCCCTCGTCGACCAGGACGTGGCCGCAGGCCACGAAGTCGGAGAAGGTGTTGGGCTTGGCGAGCTCCTTGCCGCCGTCGTACCACGGACGCCCCAGCTCGCCCCCGCCGCGCACGTGGGCGATGGCGAACACGAACCCCTTGTCGAGCAGGGAGACCCGGCTCATGGCGAAGTACGGCATGGTCGGGGCCTCGTAGGCGCCGTAGCCGTAGACCAGGCCGGGTGCGGTGCCGTCGACGGGGGTGTCGCGGTGGCGCACCAGCGAGATCGGGACGCGCGTGCCGTCGTCGGCGGTGGCCCACAGGCGCTCGCTGACGTAGGCGGTCGGGTCGTAGGCGCCGTGGACGGGGTGGTCGAGCACCGGGGTCTGCTTGAGCAGGCGGCGGGTGCCGGTGGCGAGCTGGTACTCCCACACGCTGGGCGGGCTGACCATCGACTCGTAGCCGAGCCGGATCCGGTCGGTGTCGAAGTCGGGGGAGTCCTCCGAGCCGACGTCGTAGAGGGCCTCGTCGAAGGTGAGCTCGGTGAGCGTGCCCAGGGTGCCGTCGGCCTCACGCGGGATGACCGTGACGCCGGCCAGCGCGTTCGTGCGGTGGTCGACGACCACGGCGGTGGCGTAGACGCTGACGCCGGTGAGGCGGGTCTCGGGGCGCTCCTCGATGACGGTCTCCCAGTGCTCGATGCCCGGGGTCGCTAGTGGGGCGCGGCTGAGCTTGAACTGCGGGGCGCCGTCGTTGTGCAGGATCCACAGCGCGTCGGGTGCCATCTCCACCGTGTACTCCAGGCCCGGACGCCGGGGCTGCACCACGGTCAGGGGCCCGGTCGGGTCGTCGGCGCGGAGCAGGTGGGTCTCGGTGGTGGTCTTGGACGCGAGGTCGACGAACACCCACTGGTAGTCGCGGGAGGTGTCGACGCCGACCCAGAACCGCTCGTCGGGCTCGGTGAGGACCAGGGCGTCGGCGTCCGCGGGGGAGCCGATGCGGTGGCGCCAGACCTCGTGGGGGCGCCAGGCGGCGTCGACGCGGGTGTAGAGGAGCCAGTCGGGTCCGGCCCACACGCCCCCGGCGCCGATGCCCGTGATGGGGCCGTCGATCACCTCGCCGGTGGCGAGCTCGACCACGTACAGGTCGTAGCGCTCGTCGCCGCGGGTGTCGATCGAGTACGCCAGCCGGCGTCCGTCGGGGGAGACCAGGGCCAGCCCGATCGAGAAGAAGTCGTGGCCCTGTGCGAGCGCCTGCGCGTCGATGAGCACCTCCTCCTCGGGCGAGGGCTCGGTGACGTCGGGGATGTCGTCGCGGTTGGTGGCCGGGATGCGGCAGGTGCGGCCGTAGTCGTCGCCCTCGCGGGTTCGGCCGTAGTACCAGTAGGCCGAGCCGTCGGTGTGGGTGACGTGCAGCGGCACCGACATGTCGGTCTGCTTGGTCCGCGCCCGGATGTCCTCGTACAGCTCGTCGGCCAGCGGGGCCAGGTGCTCGGTGTGGGTCGCCGTCCACGCGTTCTCGGCCTCGAGGTACGCCAGGAGCTCGGGGTCGGTCTTGTCCGCCATCCAGCGGTACGGGTCGGCGACCTCGTCGCCGTGGACGGTGCGGGTGAACGGGCGCTGGGGCGCGTCGGGCGCGCTGGTCATGGCATCGGGCACGCGGGCCAGCGTAGCCCGCGGTTGCCGACCAGCCATTTGGGTGGGGGAGCATCGCGTGCAACAATGGCGGTTGCGCCAGCCGTTGACAGGTCCCGGCCGACGCATGCCCGCAACCCGGACGAGACGAGAGGGCTCACGTGACTCCACGCTCCAGCGCAGCAGGCGCGTCCGACTCCCCGAAGGCACCCGCGCGCACCCGTACGCGCAAGGCTGCCGCGGCCACCGAGGCCCCGGAGGCGGCCGAGGAGACCAAGCCCACCCGCACCACGCGGCGCACGACCACGGCCAAGGCCGCGACGACGAAGACGGCCGCCGCCAAGCCGGCGACGAAGGCCGCCGCCGCGAAGGCGCCTGCGAAGCCGCGCGGCCGGGCGGCCAAGGCCGCCGAGCCCGAGGTGGAGGAGACCGAGGTCGTTGACGAGACCGCCGAGGTCGAGGAGGACGCCCCCGAGGTCCTCGAGGACGAGGACATCGAGCTCGAGGAGGACGAGGTCGTCGAGGAGCCGACCGTCGCCGAGGTGCTCAGCCCCGCGGCCCTCAAGGAGGTCAAGTTCGAGCGTGACGGCGACGACGTCGTGCTCACCGTGGGCGGCAAGAAGCGTTCCCTGGACGAGGTCGACGAGGGCCAGTTCAACGAGGGCGAGGCGGCCAAGGAGGAGAAGAAGCTCGTCGAGGACGAGGGCTTCACCGTCTCCGACGCCGACGACACCGACGAGCCCGAGCAGCAGGTCATGGCCGCCGGCGCCACCGCCGACCCGGTGAAGGACTACCTGAAGCAGATCGGCAAGGTGGCCCTGCTGAACGCCGAGCAGGAGGTCACGCTGGCCAAGCGCATCGAGGCCGGCCTGTTCGCCGACGAGTCGATCACCGAAGGCAGCGTGAAGGCGGCCGACCTCGACGACTTCGAGTGGATCGCCGAGGACGGCAAGCGCGCCAAGAACCACCTCCTCGAGGCGAACCTCCGCCTCGTGGTGAGCCTGGCCAAGCGCTACACCGGCCGCGGCATGCTGTTCCTGGACCTGATCCAGGAGGGCAACCTGGGCCTCATCCGTGCGGTCGAGAAGTTCGACTACAGCAAGGGCTACAAGTTCTCGACCTACGCGACCTGGTGGATCAAGCAGGCCATCACCCGCGCCATGGCCGACCAGGCCCGCACCATCCGCATCCCGGTGCACATGGTCGAGGTCATCAACAAGCTCGCCCGCGTCCAGCGCCAGATGCTGCAGGACCTGGGT
>JAAZBK010000465.1 GCA_012513855.1 Acidimicrobiales bacterium | reverse complement strand
TCCACGCCCGCTACGTGTTCCCCGGCCACCGCACCGACTTCGTGGTCGACCTGTCCCGTCCGGAGTCGTCCATCGGTCCGAGCGGACTCCACCTGCTGGGCTGACGGCGCCCCGCTGTTCGGCTCGCGGTTCGATCCACCGTTCAGCTCGCTGGGCTGTTGGGCTCGACCGCCCGTCGACGCCGCCGGTGCGGCCCAGCGGTGGTTCAATGGCCCGATGGCATCGTCTCGTGGTTCTGGACCGGCTACCTCTCCTGGCTCGGGGGCTGACGGGTCCGCCGACGCGGTGAAGCGCGTGGGCCGGCTCTTCCTCGGCGCGGCCGCGCTGGGCGCGCTCAACACGGCCAACGCTCGCCAACCGCTCTCTCGGACCGGTCGGAGCAGCGTGCTGGCCTTCGCCGTCGGGTGGCCCACCTCGGAGCTGCCGCTGCACGCCATCGGCTGGCAGGCCCTCGCCACCCTCGGCTTCATCCGCAAGGGGGCGCTGCGCACCCCCGCCGGGCTGGCGGGGCTCGGGCTCACCGCTGCGTCGTGGGCCGGCCTCCACCGCATCTGGAAGGACTCCCTGCCCGCCGGGGAGATCTTCGACGAAGCCCTGCGCGAGGCCCTGGGCGACGAGCTCGACGCCGGCGACCGGCGCGACGAGCCCATGACCCCGAAGCCCGCGCTGGAGCTCGATCGCCGCCGGATCGCGGTTCCGCTCAGCCCGTGGCGCAAGCGCTACGTGGCCAAGGAGTCCACCGGGCTCAGCTACGGCGACGCCGGCAAGCGCAACACGCTCGACATCTGGAAGCGCCCCGACCTCCCGGCCGATGCCGGTGCGCCGGTGCTGTTCCAGATCCACGGCGGCGGCTGGGTCATCGGCAACAAGGAGCAGCAGGCCATGCCCCTCATGTCGCACCTGGCCGATCAGGGCTGGGTGTGCGTGTCGATCAACTACCGACTCAGCCCCAGGGCCACCTGGCCCGACCACATCGTCGACGTGAAGCGCGCCCTGGCCTGGGTGAAGGAGAACATCTCCCGCTACGGCGGCGACCCGAACTTCGTGGCCATCACCGGAGGTTCGGCCGGCGGGCACCTCTGCGCCCTCACCGCGCTCACCCAGAACGAGCCCGAGTTCCAGCCCGGCTTCGAGGAGGCCGACACCTCGGTGGTGGCCGCGGTGCCGATCTACGGCGTCTACGACTGGACCAACCGCGACGGCACCGGTCGGGCCGACATGGGGCCGATGGTCGGCAAGCTCGTGTTCAAGAAGCGGATCGAGGACGCGCCCGAGGTGTGGGACCACGCCTCGCCCATGAGCTGGGTGGGCCCCGACGCCCCGCCCATGTTCATGCTCCACGGCACCAACGACACGTTGGTGCCGGTCGAGCAGGCCCGGGCGTTCGTGTCGATGCTCCGAGCCGAGTCGAAGAACACGGTGGCCTACGCCGAACTGCCCGGCGCGCAGCACGCGTTCGAGCTGTTCGACTCACCGCGCAGCTTCGCCGCGACCGCCGCGGTCACCCGCTTCCTCGACGCCATCAGGGCCCGCGAAGGGCACACCGTCGACGTCTGATCAGGTCTGCCGCGCAGGCCTTCTGATCAGGTCCTCTGATCGAGCGCCTTTGATCAGGCCTCGACCTCGAAGCACTCGTTGGCCCCGGTGACCTGCCAGCCGGCGCCGTCGTCGGTGCGGCCGACGTCGATCTTGCGGTAGCTGTCGACGCCGGTGGGGTAGCGCCACTCGGTCTCGCCGTGGCGGTCGTAGCCGGGCGGTCCGTCGGTGGAGGGCACCGTGGTGTCGGCGGCCGCTGTCTCGGTGGGCATGGTCTCCGTCGATACGTCGTCGGTCGGCACGGCGTCGGTCGGCACGGCGTCGGTCGGCACGGCCCCGGCCGATTCGATGGCCACGAAGAGGCGGGCGGCCTCCTCCGGCGTCGATCCGATCGGTCCTTGCGCCCCTGCTGTGGTGCAGGCCACGGCGTCTCCCGGCTGGGAGAGCACCCACGCTGCCGTGGCACCGGCGGCCACCACGACCACCGCTGCGACGGCGATCCAGACCCGCGCCGGCCCCTTGCTGTTCGACCTGATCCCGCCGCTCATCCGACGATTCTGACATCGCGGCGGAGGTCGATCGGTGATCGTCGGCGGTCTCGGTCGGCGGTGGCGGTATAGGTGCCGGCGACGATGACCTCGACCCTCACGAGACCGAAGCCATGACCTCGCTGGCGATGAGGCGGAGGTGGTCGAGGTCGCTCAGGTCCAGCACCTGCAGGTAGACGCGCTCGGCGCCGATGTCGGCGTAGGCCCCGATCTTCTCGATCGCTTCGGCCGGCAGCCCGGCAGCACCGT